>CAYMSZ010000153.1:0-2655 GCA_964393285.1 uncultured Lachnospiraceae bacterium
GACATCGCCCTTTCACGGCGGTAACACGGGTTCAATTCCCGTCGGAGTCATTATGGCGTGATAGCCAAGCGGTAAGGCAAAGGTCTGCAACACCTCTATCCCCGGTTCGATTCCGGGTCACGCCTCGCTGATAGAGCTCAAAGGATTATGTCTTTTGAGCTCTTTTGCGTATTTACCCCATCTATACAATTTTCATTCTATCATTTTCCCGAAATCTTGTATTTTTGTTATAATTTTCTATTTTTGGCATAGACTATATTTATTGGGTAGGGAAACCCGTCTATGGACAAGCATATGGGTAACACAGAGAAAGGATGATACGAATTTGAATTGTAATAGAAGTAAGAATGTATTTCGACATATCAGAAAATGGATCTATCTATTGCTGATAGAGGAAATCCTGTTATGGACACTTCCTTCGAGAGTGGCTTTGGCGGCGGAGATGAACAATTATGAGGATAAGGAAAAAAATAACAAAAACTCTGGTGAAAACTACGTGACAGAGTTAGAATGGAGTCAGATGGAAGCCGACCTTATGGAAGGGAATACGGTAGAGTGGATTCTGAGTTCATTTCTCGGTGGACAAGCAGAAAACGATGAAGAATATAGTCTGGAGCCAAATTGGAGGATTCATTTGAGCCAGGAGGAATTGACTCTGATGGAGCGATGCGTCATGGCTGAAGGAGGAGGGGAAAGCTATGAATGTCAGGTGGCAATTGCCTGCGTCATAGTAAATCGAGTGTTAAGTGAGTCTTTCCCGGATACATTGACAGAAGTAGTGACGCAAAGCGGTCAGTTTTCTACTTGGCCAAATGGAATACGCTGTGTCAATGTAACGGATTCTGTCAGGCAGGCAGTGCGAGAAGCCTTGACACGGGCTGTTTACCCAGAAAAAATTTTGTATTTTCGCGCCAATCGTTATCATGAATGGGGAACAGCGTATTGTAGGATTGATAACACCTATTTTAGTACGCCATAAGAGAAACTCTGAACAGGTTGGGACGCTAAGGGGGAGTATTGACAAATGAAAGAGCAGGAACGAGGGAAAACAATGGAATCAGAACGATCTGGAAAAATCCTTCAACTGAAACAATGGATAGGGGAAAGTAGTCATATTGTATTTTTTGGCGGAGCCGGAGTCTCTACAGAGAGCAATATACCGGATTTTCGTGGAGCAGACGGCTTGTACAGTCAAAAATATAAACAGAAATATATGCCGGAACAGATCATTAGTCATAGCTTTTATGTAAGTCATAGAAAAGAGTTTTTTACATTCTATAAGGAAAAGATGATCTTTCCGGAGGCCAAGCCCAATGCAGCCCATCTGGCATTGGCGAAGCTGGAACAGATGGGAAAATGTGATGCTGTGATCACCCAGAATATAGATGGATTGCACCAGTTGGCAGGAAGCAAAAAAGTCCTGGAGCTCCATGGCTCTACTCTGCGAAATTATTGCACCAGATGCGGAAAATTTTATTCGAGACAGGAGATTCTACATCAGAATGGAGTTCCCTATTGTACCTGTGGAGGTGTGATTAAGCCGGATGTGGTACTCTATGAGGAAAGTCTGGATCAAAGCCTGCTCCGGGAAGCAGTGCGTTGCATCGAACATGCAGATATGTTGATTGTCGGAGGAACCAGTCTGACGGTTTACCCTGCGGCAGGATTGATAGATTATTACAAGGGAGATAAACTGGTATTGATTAACAAGTCAGAGACAGATCGAGATAACAGAGCTGATTTATGCCTGCATGAATCCGTTTCTGTTTTGGCAGATTGTATTCCAGAGGAGTAAGAGATGTATTTTGAAGTAGGAGATACCATTAAGATGAAAAAACCCCATCCATGCGGAAGCCATGAATGGGATGTATTGCGAGTAGGAATTGATTTTCGCTTATCCTGTAAAGGTTGTGGACATCAGATTATGGTAGCACGAACACTGGTGGAAAAAAATTGCAGAGGGGTTATGCACACCGGAGAAACGGAATATCATAAACCAGAATTAAAAAAACCGGATTAACGATCCTCTGTTCCGTCTTTTAATAGTTCTTTCATGATATAGGAATAGATGGTTTGATTGCTGACCTGCCAGCGATTGCACATATCTTCTGCCTGACTTTTGTCCGGGACTGCAATGTTAAGCTCGATCAGTATGGTTTTTCCCTCTCGAACTTCGCAGTGGACAATATAATCCTGATTGGTGGATTTATAATATTCGGCAGTAACGCCGACTTCATCTCTCAGGCGAACCTTA
The DNA here is from genome assembly GCA_964393285.1 of uncultured Lachnospiraceae bacterium. GTDB lineage: Bacteria > Bacillota > Clostridia > Lachnospirales > Lachnospiraceae > RGIG7193. Next base: position 2,255 of record CAYMSZ010000153.1, read on the forward strand.
TTGGTTTTTAAAAAATCATCCATATCCTCAATAATGGCAGGTGAAATGGTTTTAGAGAAAAAGGACAGGGTTTCCTCACCTTCTCGGGTAATCTCATAGCGGGAACTATTGCGAATGGTTTCCGATGTGATAAGGTGAGCATCTTTCAATTCGGACAGTACCTGTTGCAAGGTAAAATAGTTGGTGTATTCCTTGTCTAAAAAGAACTCTGACAGCTGAGAGCCGGAAAGAGGGAATTTGACCTGTTTTAACATATATAGTGTCATGAGCTTATATAAGGTAAGTGGTTCAGAAAGCATAGAAACCTCCTTAAATACAGTTTTTCTCAAATACATTCCTCCTGTATATCATAACAAGTTTGAAAAAGGAATTCAACTAAGGAAACAAAGAAAATGTGGAAG
>CAYMSZ010000153.1:2755-4505 GCA_964393285.1 uncultured Lachnospiraceae bacterium
ATCATAACAAGTTTGAAAAAGGAATTCAACTAAGGAAACAAAGAAAATGTGGAAGTCAGGCCTGAAGTCAGGAGGAAAAATGGCAGGAAGCTTTCTTTTTGTAAAAAATTGTGTTATGATAGTTGAGTGAAATAAAAAGATCATTTTTGACTCAGATTTTATTGGTGGTTACTTCATTTCCTATATATCAAATGTATCCATTTATACTAATTTATGTATTGTGTTTTACGTATTGCGTTTTACATATGTTTGTATAAATGATGATCTAGCAAGGAATCCAGAGAGTTTTTCTATATAAATTTAGAAAGGGGCATTATGAGAGAAAAATACGAGAGCCTGCCGTTGACAACATTGAAGGATATTGCCCGTGACAGGGGAATCAAGCATTTGTCTGCTATGAAGAAAGCAGATGTGGTGGAGGCATTGTTGGCTACTGATCCGACACCGGAAGCTGTATCCGATACAGGATCGAACACAGCACCGGAGGTATATTCTCCCAGCACAGATGAAAAAAATGTATCCAAAAACTCTGCTGCAGAGACAGATGCGACAGAGAATGATGCTGCGTCCAGATACACTGTAAAAAGCAATATACGGGAATATAATCGAGAGAACCGTACTTCCGGAATGCAGAGAAGCAGTGTTCCGGGAGGGAGACAGCAGCAGATGGGTAGAAAAACGTATGTACAAAATACGGTAAGCAATTATAATACCAGATCAACTACTCAAAATGCGTCAAACGGCTATAATGCCAGACCCACAGCTTCCAAACCGGTGATTCGTCAATATCGGGGAGAGGATATTATTGATCCGGAAGCCGATGCCAGAGAGCAGGCTGAAGAGGAGAAGAAAATCAGCCTGGAGAGTCTGGACAGTGGAGAGATGGCAGAGGGAATTCTGGAAGTGATGCCGGAGGGCTTTGGCTTTATTCGAAGTGCCAATTATTTGCCGGGTGACAACGATGTATATGTAGCACCTTCCCAGATTCGCAGATTTAATATGAAGACAGGCGATATTGTTAAAGGTACGAAGAGAATCAAAGCCAGTACCGAAAAATTTGCCGCCCTTCTGTTTGTGAATGAAATCAATGGGTTCCCTACCAGAGCAGCAGAGAAACGACCGAATTTTGAAGACTTGACTCCTGTTTTCCCGGATTCCCGTCTCCATTTGGAAGTCCCTGGCGGGAAGGTATCCATGCGGATTATGGATTTACTGTGCCCCATTGGAAAAGGACAAAGAGGAATGATTGTGTCTCCTCCCAAAGCAGGTAAGACTACTCTGTTAAAGCAGGTGGCACAGTCCATTAAAATCAACCATCCTTCTATCCATCTGATTATTTTGCTGATTGATGAGCGGCCGGAGGAAGTGACAGACATTAAGGAATCCATCGAAGGACCCAATGCGGAAGTCATTTACTCCACCTTTGATGAGTTGCCGGAGCATCACAAGAGGGTATCGGAAATGGTTCTGGAACGGGCAAAGCGATTGGTAGAGCATGGCATGGATGTGGTGATTCTGCTGGATAGTATTACCCGTCTGGCGAGAGCCTACAACCTGACGGTAGCTCCCAGCGGTCGAACTCTGTCAGGCGGTTTGGACCCGGCGGCATTACATATGCCGAAACGATTCTTCGGTGCTGCACGAAATATGCGTGAGGGCGGCAGCCTGACGATTCTTGCAACGGCTTTGGTGGAGACCGGAAGCCGTATGGATGATGTGGTATTTGAGGAATTTAAGGGAACCGGCAACA
>CAYMSZ010000154.1:0-4493 GCA_964393285.1 uncultured Lachnospiraceae bacterium
ATTCCCTTGATTCTAAACTTTTTTCCATCCACCTATTCCACCTCTGTGATTTCCAATGTATGCTTATCAACCCGAAGCACCCGTTTATCTCCGTTTTCTGACATAGCATCCATATACAGGTAATCGTATTTATCAAAAACATAGAGCATGATGGGATATTCTTCCGTTACCAGTTCCACATTGTCTCCGCTTTTATCCATCCGATACAACCACCGATTTTCCTCATCTACATAGTAAATAGATTCCGAATCACATACCAGCCACAGGGCGGGAACATCTCCTATCTTTGTAATCTCACCGGTCTCAAAATTCCAGTAATAAATCCTGTTATTATCTCGGAGATTCTGATAATATACTCCATCTTTCCAGAGGAAAAAATCATATGCCACTACATCTTCTATGGTCTTTGTATCCCCTGTATTCATATCATACTGTACCAACTCTCCTGCGCTGTTCATATAATATATAAAATAACCATCACATCCTATATTACCTGCCTTCTCCTCTGTAATTATCTTTTCTTTGACCGCCAGCCATGGTTTCAAACGATATACGCCTTCTCCATCCAGAACCAGATAAATGGTTTTCCCGTCTACAAAAAAATTACGGGCATAAAATTCCGGATTTGACACCATATTTCGGAGTCCCAGTAAAGAGTCTGTTCCTCCATTTACATCTATCTTACAAAAATCTTTTTCGCTGTAGTCCTCTGTATCCAGTTCTACAATAGTAAAGTAATCCGTATCTCCAGCCGCATTCCATCTGTCATAGGTATTGTTCCATCTGATATAGTAAAGATATCGTTCTGTAGTGAAAATACTGTTTCCCAACTCTATGGTGCCACCCAGCGTTTCCCCGGTTTCTGTCTGAATATACATGGCATCTTTTACTGCCTCGAAGCGTTTGCCGGTTTCTTTCTCCTCACACACCAACATCTCATCTGTGATTGAATCATAGAATACATATTTTTCCGTTTCCCCTGACCGATATGCGCTGCTGTTATAGATATATGTATCTCCATTTTCTTCTGCTTTTGATGATTCTGTCTGCCCGCATCCGGTCAAAGTCCCGCAGACTAACAAAAGCAGTAGCGCACAGGCCCCACCGTTTTTTCCCGACATCCGTCTGTTATTTTTCTTTCCTGCCCTCTCCACCCAGCGGTTACCGTTACTTTTTTTCATAAGATATACCATACCCACCAGAATACAAAGAGCCTCTGCCAGAGTCCTGCCCCACTCGCCCCAACTCAGTTCTGTGGATACCAGTTCTTCCACCTGCCAGTAGGTATTCCAGGTATACTCTGTACCAGACAGAAACACTGTCCCTACCAACGGTCCCCAGGGGCCGGGAATCCGGGTAAACTGGTTATAATTATCTACCATGATAAACGGCAGCATCATCACTGCTATGGATACCGTCAAAGAAGTCGACAGTTTTCGGGCACAGGAGCTGATAAACAGGATCACAATGGCGGTATATATGTATCCAAATAGCTTCATAGACGCCTGCATACAAAATGCTTCAAAAAGGCTCATACTCTTTTCTACATACTGATAGCTTTCCAGACTCTGAAGGGGATAACTCCCACAGGGCAGTCCATAGCGTACACAATAAGTGACATATTCCATTCCGATGCAGGCGATCCCTATTATCCCTGCTGTCAGCAAGCAAACAACTACCTTACTCCATATCTGACTGCGGGCACCTTTTCCCGATGTAATCAGCAGTTGATCCATACCGCAGCTATATTCCTGGCATAGCACCGGAACAATCAACACCAATAATAATAAGATACCCAGATAATCTGCACTCTGATTCGACAATATCTGATCCCACCCATTAGGATAGACAAAATATCGGTTCTCCGGATCCGTTCGGACATAGATATACTGGTTGAATATAGCCTGGAATCCCTCCTCTCTGGCCAGGTCTGCTTCCATAGAAGCTGCATTCTGCCGGTATTCTTCCTCCTTCAACTTTCCGCTGTAATAAGACTGCTGTATCTGCCCTAATTCCAGTTTGATTTCTGCCAGCCGAAGAGATTCTGCCTCCAGATAGTCCCGTTTCTCCTCTGTAAGCTTTCCTTCCAGGATTTCCATGTAATAGTCATAGGCTTCCCGGTTTTGCTCCAGAGATTCATTTGTTGTCGTTCCCATGAAGCAGAAAATGACCAGTTTCATAGCCAGGAACAGTATGATATATACGATTCCCCGCCGATACCACAACATTTTCTTCCACTCATATCCAATCATATCCCCACCTATATTCCATTCCGCTGACTTTCCTATACTGTTATCCGATCCGAACTGCAAAATAAAACATCCTACTTACACCCTTTGCCCTGCGCTTACCCATGTCTCTTACTTCGATTCATCCACAGAATCAATCCCATTAAAACCAGAATGGCAGCTGCCACACTTCCGATCACAGGTCCATACATCCGCACCGGCTGTCCAAACAGCTTTACATATTGGGTCTGTGTAAATAGTCCTTTCCCACATACCAGCTCCGCCGGATTCAAACACTTCGTGATTACCGTGTCCAGAGATTTCACCTGCAGGAACAGCAGACCTACCGTCAGGCAAATTCCTCCGACGAAAGGAATCAAGGTACTGCGACATAGGCTGGACAACAACAGGTATAAGCAGCAAAAGCCCCAGATTCCCAGTGTTTTTACGAGGGCCAATAGGAAACAGAACCTTCCAATGGATAGACGCAAAGGTGTATTCTGAAAATAGGACAGGGAATACAACGGATTTTGAGCCGCTTCTCCCGGGTGATAAAACAGGGAAAACAGGCCAAAATCCTCCAGCCAGAATAACGCACATACCAAACAGCAAAACAGCAGAGATGCCGCTACTTTAGCTGCTGCTGTCCGAATCCCTCCATTCCTGGATGTAGCCAAAAGCATACTCATCTCTGTCTCTTTTTCCAGAACAAAAACTCCTGACATCCCATAAATACAAATGATCAGAAGCGGGATAACCGAGAAATCATAGAACAGATATTGATGAAACATTTCTGTATAGGTGAAGTTTCCAATTTTTCTTCCCTGGAAATCTTCTACGATCCGGACATTTTTCTGATATTCATATGAGTTTCCCACCGTTTCATAAAAATCCATGTTGGCCCGTGCCCGCTGGACAATCTCATAAGCATAATTCTGATAAAGATAATCGTACTCCATTTCATTGACAAACAGTCTTGAGAAAAAGAGCTCATCGGTTCCGACATTTCCTGTATAACTGTCTGGATCCTCCGCCGGATAACCTTGTCTGCTATATACCAGCTCTTTCATTGGCTGATAGATTGTCAACAGGCTGGTAATCTTCTCCGGTGTAATCTCCCCGGCATAAATCCCATAGAACTCCTCATACACCTCCGGGTACCTATCACCCCGCAGCAGAATACAATTTTTCTCATAGGTCTGATAAATCTGCCATCCATTTACAACCATCAGACCTAGTATCAGAAAGAGCACTGTCCGGTTAGCGAACAGTTTGCGAAATTCAAATTTGGTCAGACGAATCCATTTTTTCACGCCTGTTCCTCCCCACAGTGATACAAAAAAGCCTCCTCCAGATTGGCGCTCACCGGCACTGCCTGAGGATGAGGCTGTTCCTCTGCCAGAATGCGCAGGCGTATCCCCTCTTCCTCTCTGGCCATGTTGCTAATCCTATGGTGGAGCAGTTCCTCCGGTACATCCGATTCCGGCAGGGACAATGCCCATACCTTTCCCTCCAGTTCACGGCACAGCTCCACCGGACTGCCCAGTCGCACCAGCTTGCCATCACTGAGAAGGATGATCTGGTTTGCAATAAACTCCACATCCGATACGATATGAGTCGCCAGAATTACCGTTCGATTTCCTGCGAAACGAGAAATCAGGTTACGAAAACGGATTCTCTCTCTGGGATCCAGACCTGCCGTCGGTTCATCCAGAATCAAAATACCAGGGTCACCCAACATAGCCTGTGCGATTCCCAACCGTTGTCTCATCCCTCCGGAAAGAGCTCCAATCTTTTTCTTTCTGGCATCTGTCAGATTTACAATGTCCAGCAGTTCTTCCATTCGAGCTTCGCAGTCATTTTTCTTCATATTTTTCAGGATACCCATGTACCGCAGAAATTCCTCCACGGTAAAGTCTCTATAGAACTGTGGGTACTGGGGAAGATAACCAATGAGATTCAGAAAATCTGCCCCAAGAGTCCGTACATCTTGTCCATCCACCCAGATGCTGCCACTGTCCGCTTTTAAAATCCCCATAAAAAGATTGATCAGAGTGGTCTTTCCTGCCCCATTGACTCCCAGCAGGCCATATACCCCTGGCTGCAGTTCTATTGAAAAGTCTTTCAAGGCATACTTTCCATGGTATTTTTTTGACAGTTTTTCAATGCGGATGTTCATTTTCTCACCCCTATTCCGTAGGAAGTTCCGATTGATTATACAGTGCGATGGATCTTGACTTGATTAGCTCTATATTGTTTCCTCCC
>CAYMSZ010000155.1:0-4453 GCA_964393285.1 uncultured Lachnospiraceae bacterium
ATCAAGCAACGCAAATTAACATCATGCAACAGCTGATATTACAAGGATTTATCCAGAAACCTTACAAATGGCGAGTTATTGATTCCATTCGTATTCTGATTCCCAACCTTCCGGAATATCGGTAACGCCTATTTCCCTGTATAACATAGCAGCATCATGAGGTAAGACATTAACAATCCATTGCTCAACCGGATATCCTTTACATTCGTAAACTTTATCGTCTTTCTCACCATCTACAATTCCAATTTGATTTCCCCTCTCACCATAGGCGGATAAAGCACCGTAAGGGACATAAGTCCTATCACCCCAAACTATGGTTGCATATCCACCTCCGTTTCCAGAGGTCATATCTTCTAAATTCTGTTGAGAACAACCATTCAATGAAATAATGAAACCAACAATTACAAGCATAGACAATATTTTTTTCATCATGACACGATTCCTTCCTCTATTAAGTGTCGATTTGCCAAGCTCCATATAAACCGGAAGTTGCATATTTTACACCTTTACATATCTTTGGTTTTTGCTATTGGGCTTATCCGGTAAAGTCATTCTAACCGCCCCCATTTCAATTGCTGGATTCATATAATTCTTTCTAAATGTTTCTCTTGATTTAAGACCAAGTTCTTTCATTATAACGGTTGCAGGATATGGAACATCATACTCCATAACTTTTAGCAACTTCTTCACATACTCACTTGTATCTGCATTTGACTTCGCAATTTGGACAATAACATCGTCAAGAATTTTGTCTATCATATCAAGCATAAATTCTATGAAAACATCAGAGTTGCCTGCTATATGGCACTTGGCAATTGCATCATAATATTCATTTTGAAACTTCTCTATCTGACTCTCTAACGGAATATACTCAAAAACGCTTCTCCAATTATACAAAAGTGCTGTATGCCATAATCTGGCCATTCTACCATTGCCATCTGCGAATGGATGAATAAATACAAATTCATAATGAAAAACCGCTGACATAATCAATGGATGAATATTCTTATCATTCTGCTTCATCCAACGAAATAAATCATTCATGAGTTCTGGCACCATGTGCGGTGGGGGTGCAACAAATATACAGGTATCTCCAGAAAATACGCCTTCTTCACCTTTCCGAAATGTTCCGGATTCCTCCACAGTATGAGAGGTCATTATTGCATGTATTCTCTTTAAGTCTGGAATGCTATATGGTTTTATCTTTTCAATTTCGTCATAGGCCTTATATGCGTTCTTAACTTCCTGTATCTCTTTTTGATCACCCAAAACCAAATGACCGTCAATAACATCTTTCACTTCTGATAACGATAAAGAATTCGCTTCAATTTTTAATGAAGAATGAATCGATTTTATTCTATTATTTCTCCTTAGATGTGGTTTCGATTCTAATTCTTTATGACTGTTTATTTGTCCGACTTTTTCTGATATAGATGCAACAAGTTCAAGCATATGATTCGTAATATGAAATGGTGGTTTATAATCTGACATTCTATCCTCCATCTTGCTTATTATCTTGCTTATTATCTTACCACATTTATTCGTCTATTTCAATTACAACATCCATACAAATGCAATATGAAGAATGAAAAAAAGGGAAAATCATGCGATTTTCCCTTAAAAAGTCAAAATACCTTTTGACCTCAATATTTTATTATTGGTAAGCCAGGCGCTCCGGCTGCTTTTGGGTCAGAACTTCGGTGAGATATTTTCTGGCGTAGTATTTCGCCATAGATAAATTCATATCCAGGTAGTTGCCGCAATCTTTGGGACTGGCTCCGGGAATCTCTCCCTCAAAGTCTGCTATAAAACAGAACATTTCTTTTATCAGATCAAAGATATCCTCACTGGTATAATCACCGGCCAGTAAAAGATAAAATCCGGTACGACATCCCATGGGACCAAAATAGAGAACCTGATCCTTCCACTCTTCATGATTGCGCAGGAAAGTGGCGCCCAGATGTTCTATGGTATGTACGGCAGGAGTATCCATGACGGGCTCGGTATTGGGCCGGGTGATGCGGATATCAAAGGTAGTAACCGTCTCTGCTCCTACCCGATCTTTGCGGGAGACATAGAGACCGGTCAATAATTTTAAATGGTCAATGGTAAAACTGGTGATTTTCTGCATTTCTTTCATTCTAAATACCTCCGAAGAATGTGGGATTCTTCCGCTGGGTGTCCAGCGCCTCGCAATATTGTCATAGCATACCACGAAGGGAGTTTTTTCGCAAGGGGAGGATGGAAAACCCTGTATTCTTCCTGTGGACAAAATGAAAAAGGTATGGTATAACCAGACAGGATTTATGGAAAGACATCAGGTAATAACAGGAGACGGCAGATGAATTATATTACATCTTTTGTAAATGTAGTAGAAATGTTGGGAACGGTAGCCTTTGCCGTTTCCGGTGCCCAGGTGGCCATTAAGAAGAAGATGGACATCCTGGGAATCGTAGTTCTGGCCAATGTGACGGCAGTGGGAGGCGGTACGATTCGGGATATTTTGCTGGGAAATACTCCCCCCAGTGCGTTTCGGAATCCTGTCTATGTGATTTGGGCGACTGTAACGGCGCTGATTTTGTTTGTTCTGGCAGAGTTTCGCTGGACAGAAGAAGTAAAGAAAATTTTTGACCAGTATGTCAATGTGATAGATGCCCTGGGTCTGGGCCTTTTTGCAGTGATCGGTGTCCGTACAGCCATTGCTTCCGGCTACGGAGAGAATGCGTTCCTCTCTGTATTTGTAGGAGTGTTGACGGCAGTAGGAGGCGGAATTCTTAGAGATACCATGGCAGGGGAGGTTCCCAGCGTGTTCCGGAAACGCATTTACGCCCTGGCTGCCCTGGCAGGAGCCTGGATTTACTATATGATAGCAGATAAGTTGGTATCTTCATCGGCGGCTATGATCATAGGCGGTGCCGTGGTGGTGATCATTCGCTCACTGGCAAGCCATTATAAGTGGGATCTGCCCAAAGCAAAATATGACATTACCTTTCATGCCCAGGAGGAAAATAAAGATTCCCAAGAGACGGGAGAGAAAAGTATCTGAAATAACAGAAGGACCCTGTCATAAAATAACCTCCGGCTGTCTACAATAGAAATAAGTGACAGATCAGAGGTAGACACAGGATGCAGGACATCTGGATCAAAGAAAAAAACAACAAGAAAATGCTGGCTATTGTATGTGTGTTATGTATGATAGTCAGCATTATTGCGTATCCGAATCTGGGCATGGCAGCAGAAACGGAGGAAGGGATAGATTTTGGCCTGACAGCCAGAGGAGCGATTCTCATGGAGGCGTCTACCGGGACAGTTCTCTATGAAAACAATGCAGATGAAGCTCTTAGTCCTGCCAGTATTACAAAAATCATGACGCTGCTGCTGATTTTTGAAGCCTTAGAGGATGGAAAAATTCAGCTGGATGACCCGGTGACCACCAGTGCCTATGCCAAATCCATGGGCGGCTCCCAGGTGTTTTTGGAGGAGGGAGAAGTCCAGACAGTAGAAACCCTGATTAAGTGCATCGTCGTGGCATCCGGAAACGATGCGTCTGTAGCCATGGCAGAATATATAGCAGGCAGTGAAACGGCTTTTGTGCAGAAAATGAATGAAAAAGCCAAAGAACTGGGAATGTCACAGACCTATTTTGAGGACTGCTGCGGACTTACCGATTCACCGACTCATGTAACCTCAGCCAGAGATGTGGCTGTAATGAGCCGGGAGTTAATCACCAGGTACCCACAGGTGCTGGATTACAGCAGCATTTGGATGGAGAATATCACCCATGTGACAGCCCAGGGAACCTCTGAATTTGGCCTTAGCAGCACCAATAAGCTGTTAAAGCAATTCGATGGCTGCAACGGATTAAAAACAGGCTCTACCAGCCTGGCAAAGTATTGTGTATCCGCTACTGCTACCAGAAATGGCGTGACCTTAATCGCTGTCATCATGGCGGCGGAAAACTACAAGGTTCGGTTTTCGGAGGCGGCCAGCCTTCTTAGCTATGGATTTGCCAACTGCAGTCTGTACACAGATGAAGATCCTGGGGAGTTACCCATTCTGCCAGTAGAAAACGGGGTGCAGGATACGGTAACCTTGGAGTACGGAGCTCCCTTTTCCTATCTTAGCATGAGCGGTGAAAATTTTGCGGCCATTACCAAAGACTGGATCTATCAGGAACAGCTGACAGCTCCGATTCAGGCAGGAGATGTGTTGGGACGGGTAGAATATTCCCTGGATGGAAAAAAGCTGGGAGAACGGGAAATCCTGGCAGCAGAAGATATAGCAGAGGCAGGATATAAGGACTATATCCGTAAAACCTGGAGAACAATCGTAGACGGAACTTAACAGAATCCATTGCCTCCATCCCAAAAAAATGGTAACATGGGACATAGTAAAACAGTGGAAGAAACAAAAGAACGAGGAATCAATGCAATATGGAAATTCGGATCAATAA
>CAYMSZ010000156.1:0-4434 GCA_964393285.1 uncultured Lachnospiraceae bacterium
TGACAATACTGTCCTCTCTGGTAACAGAAATTCCCGCATCGTATATGGAATAGCTCTTCACTCTTTCGATATATTCTTCAAAGACTTCATCTGCGCCAAAGCCATAGTAGTACACAGGTGCATCCGGATCTGTCTGATATGCAGAAAATACCTGATATATCATCTGACCCTTCTCCGGCGTGGTGATATAGATATACCGATGCTGCTGCCAGAAGCTGGCCCTGGTATATCGATTCAGACGGCTGAACATGGCACCGCTTTTCAGGTTATGTCCGTAAATAATAGGATTCTTGTCATCAAAACCATCAGAGATTCCGCTATCCATAAAGATGGCGCCGCTGCTGTTTTCCTGTCCCGTATAGGTATGGGTCAGATAAAATTCATTATCAGTACCCTGAACAATGGGATAATCAATGACCGTTCCCGGAATCTGTATCCAACCAATCACGTCAGAGTTAATGCTTTGCAAATACTCAAAATCCGGCACCGTAATCGTTACCGTTCCTGTAGACGAGGACGCTTCTGCTTCATCCTCTTCCTCCTCGTCATCCTCCTCCGCTCCTGCCAGGGACAGACTGTCCGGATTCACCTTCAGCTTCAGGTCTTCTCCGGCAGGCAGGGTAGCCTCCACCTCTCCCATCTCCTGGGATATGCCTCGATAGGAGGCATTGGCGCTGTGGTAATTCCACAAAATACGCCCCAACTGCCACAAGGATACCACAAATACGATTGCCGCCAGACACATTGCCAAATAGATTCCTATAGGCTGTTTTTTCTTCCTTTTTTCTTCCTGTGTCTGGTCAGATTTTGATTTCATGTTGCTTTCCTCCATCATTCTCTGCCTGCTGCCATAGCTCCCCTGTTGGATTATTCCGTATCCATCCGGTTTTCAAGCTCTACCGGCACCGGACCATCCAACATCAGAGAATCTGGCGTCACTTGACAATCATAGGCCAGGATACGAACTCCCGCCTGCTTTGCTTCTTCCAATGCCTGACCAAAGGCCGGATGGGTCACCCAGTTAGGCTCTACCCGTCGGATTCCCTTCATCTGGACTACAAACAGCAGATATGCCTCATACCCTTCTTTTACAGACAGGGTCAGCTCCTTCACATGCTTTACTCCTCTCTCCGTAGGTGCATCGGGAAATCTGGCAATGCCATCCTCCTCCAGGGTGACTCCCTTTACCTCCATAAAAACAGGTCGGATGGGTCGTTCCTTTTCTCCCTGAATTTCCAGGAAAAAGTCAAACCGGGATTGTCCGTAGGTGACCTCACGCTTTACTGACAGGATTTTGCCAAATACTCCATCTCCGCCTCGCCCTCTCAGCCACTCCTCTGCCACAGGATTCGGTGCCTGGGAATCTATATTAATGAGAGTCTGTCCTTTATAGACGGCAATCAGCGAGTATGCGGTTTTGCGTCCCGGCTTTTCCTGATGCTCTAATATGACCCGGACCCCCGGTATCAGCAATTCTTTGCATCTGCCTGTATTTTTCACATGGCACAGGGTTTCTTCTCCGTCTATCTCCACCCATGCCAAAAAGCGGTTGGGTCTGGATCGGAAAATTCCCTCTTTTATCTCCTCATACCGCATCGTCTCTTCTCTATTCCACCGTCACACTCTTGGCAAGATTTCTAGGCTTATCCACATCCAGTCCACGGGCTACACTGACGTAGTAGCCCAGCATCTGCAGCGGTATCACTGCCAGACTGGCTGCAAAATGAGGGTCCGTCTTCGGAATATACATGGTAAAGTTTGCCGTATCCTCAATGGAATAATGTCCATAGGTCGTCAGACCCAGCAGATATGCTCCACGGCTCTTTACCTCCACCAGATTGCTGATGGTTTTCTCATAGAGATCATCCTGGGTCAGAATACCTACCACAGGCGTACCATCCTCAATCAGACTGATGGTACCATGCTTCAACTCTCCTGCCGCATACGCTTCCGAATGAATGTAACTGATCTCCTTCATTTTCAGGCTGCCCTCCAGGCTGACAGCATAGTCAATGCCTCTGCCGATAAAGAAGATATCCTTCTGCGTAGCCAGCTTGGAAGCAAACCACTGAAGGCGCTCCTTGTCCTCGATAATCTTATCGATCTTATGAGGGATCGTATCCAATTCCTTCAGAAGAGCATCATACTTTTCCTCATCCAGTTCTTCCCGAACCTTACCAAACTGAATGGCCAGCAGATAACAGGCAATCAGCTGGGTACTGTAGGCTTTTGTGGTTGCTACCGCAATCTCCGGTCCAGCCAGGGTATAGAACACATTATCTGCCTCTCTGGCAATGGAACTTCCTACTACATTGACAATAGCCAGGGTCTTTACCCCTCTGTTCTTTGCTTCCCGCAGACCGGCCAGAGAATCTGCCGTCTCCCCGGACTGAGAAATGATCACTACCAGCTCATCCGGATTCAACAATGGCTTCCGATACCGGAACTCTGATGCCAGTTCCACTCTGACAGGAATTTTTGCCAGATCTTCAAAGACATATTGAGCCACCATGCCCACATGGTACGCCGAGCCGCAGGCTACAATATGAATCTGGGAAATGCCACGAATCTCTTCATCGGATAACCCTACATCTGACAGATTGATCTTACCATCCAATACTGCAGAATTCAGGGTATCACGGATCACCTTAGGCTGCTCGTGGATTTCCTTCATCATGAAATGCTCATATCCGCCCTTTTCTGCAGACTCTGCATCCCACTCGATCTCTGTCAGCTCTTTATTTACCACATCACCGTTCAGGTTATAGAAGATCACTTCGCCCTCTTTCAGGCAAGCCATCTCCAGATTATCAATATAATATACGCTGTGGGTATACTTTAAAATGGCAGGAACATCCGATGCCACGTAGCTTTCATGATCTGCCACGCCAATAATCATAGGGCTGTCCTTGCGGGCTACCCAGATCTCTCCGGGGTAATCCTTGAACATCAGAGCCAAAGCATAGGAACCACGAACACGAACCATGGTCTTGGCGATGGCATCTACCGGTCCGATCTGATACTTCTTATAGTAGTAATCTACCAGCTTGACTACCACCTCTGTATCAGTCTGAGAATAGAAGGTATATCCGTTCTTGATCAGCTTTGCCTTCAATTCCTGATAGTTTTCAATGATTCCATTATGAACACCTGTCACTGTTCCGTCATCGCTGCTGTGAGGATGTGCATTGTTCTCCGACGGCTCTCCATGAGTCGCCCATCTGGTATGACCAATTCCGCAGGTACCGGGAAGAGCCTTTCCTCCATCGGTCTTCTCTGCCAGGACCTTCAACCGTCCCTTGGCCTTTACTACCTTCACATTTTCCGCTCCATTGCGCACTGCCAGACCAGCCGAGTCATAGCCTCTATATTCCAGCTTAGACAGACCATCCAGCAAAATAGGTGCAGCCTGTCTTCTGCCGCAAAATCCTACGATTCCACACATTTCGAATCATCCTCCTGTACTGTAATTCTATCATATGTTTGATGTCTTTTATATGTTACGATTCTTCCTGTTTGTTCTCCGAAATTCTCCACATTTCCTCGAAAGTTATCGTCGCATGATTTTCTTTACTACAATATCCTTTACTATAACATAGGCCTTTGGTCTTTGCAAGAATGAAGACAGCAAAACAGGCAAGTCCCCTTTTACAAGGACCTGCCTGCTTTTCATGAATCATATGATGCAGATGTCAAAATCTTTTTTCACCTTTTGATATTTACACCATCTCTTTAGCCTTCAATGGCAATATATCTCTTTTCCTCTTTGGTTGCGCCTTCCTGCATTTTAGGAACACTCAGTTTCAGCACACCATCTTCGAATCTGGCATGGATGTCTTCCTGCTTTACCTCCTTGCCGACAAAGAAGGATCTGCTCATGCTGCCTACATAACGCTCCCTGCAGATATACTTGCTACTCTCCTTATCCTTCTCGCCCTGCTCCACTTTCTTGGTGGCATTAATGATCAGGTAACCTTCCTTCAGTTCCAGGGTAATATCATCCTTGCTGAATCCAGGCAAATCAATGTCTACCTGGTAATGATCCTCATGCTCCTGAACATCTGTCCGCATCATGTTTGCCGCAGGACGTCCATAAGGTCTTCTCTGTCCTTTCTGCATTTCTCTATTGCCATATCTAGGGAAATCAAATAAGTCATCAAAGAAATCATCATACAGATTCTCACTAAAAATACTAGGTGTCAACATAAATTATCACTCCTTTTCTTTAAAAAGTGGTTACTGTTTCTTTTGATGACTATGTTATAGCACTTTTATTAGCACTCGTCAATAGCGAGTGCTAATAATTTTTGTGAAGATTTTGTGATAAATAGAATCAGTGATCTTTTCTCCGACCATGTCTGCGACGTCTGCTCTCATTGCCTGCTACGATAAGCAGAAGTGCAGATACCCCAAACAGCATTCCATACCACCCAA
>CAYMSZ010000157.1:0-4388 GCA_964393285.1 uncultured Lachnospiraceae bacterium
AATACGGTAAGGATAACCTTTAAAACAGTCATTTTAATACCTCCTTGGGCTAAACAGGACAATCATACCATAGAATCTACAGGATTTCAACCGATTTCTTGCCTGGAAACTCTGTTTTTAGACCCATTCTCAAATATTTTTTCCCTGGTTTTGTACAAAATCTTTTGTTACCTCTATTACATGCCCTGCGGTTAGTCCGAATTCTTCCAGCAACGCCTTTGCCGGTCCGGAGTGGCCATAGACATCATTGATGCCGATTCGTCTCATAGGGGTAGGCAGCTTTTCTGCCAGCAGAGCTGCTACTGCCTCTCCCAGACCTCCTATCACGCTGTGCTCCTCGCAGGTGATGATTCCTTTGCACTGGCTGGCCGCCTGCAAAATCATTTCCTCATCCAAAGGCTTTATACTGCACATATTGATCACCCTGGCATGGATTCCTTCCTCCTCCAGTGTCTTTGCAGCCTGAAGTGCTTCGTATACCATGAGTCCTGTGGCAATCAGAGCCACGTCGTTTCCCTCATGGAGCACTTCTCCCTTCCCAATGGTAAAAGAATAGGGTTCCTCATGGAATACCGGCACCGCCATTCTTCCAAAACGCATATATACCGGTCCTTTGTGCTCATAAGCAGCTCGTACCACAGCCTTTGCCTCGATATCATCAGCAGGGCACAAAACCACCATTCCCGGAATTGTCCGCATGAGTGCAATGTCTTCACAGCACTGATGAGATGCCCCATCTTCCCCTACGGAAATGCCGGCATGGGTTGCTCCAATTTTTACATTCAGATGGGGATATCCGATGCTATTGCGGATCTGCTCATATCCTCTTCCTGCGGAAAACATGGCAAAACTGGAGGCAAAGGGCACCAGCCCCATAGTAGCCATACCAGCCGCCACACCCATCATATTTCCTTCTGCAATTCCGCACTCAAAATGGCGATCCGGGAAGGCCTTTCGGAACAGGCTTGTCTTAGTAGCTTCTGCCAGATCGGCATCCAGAACTACAATATCCTTATGTTCTCTTCCCAGCTCCACCAGTGTATTTCCATAGCTTTCCCGTGTTGCAACCGTTCGATTACTGACCATCCGGCACCTCCCCCTGTCTTCTGTCGTGCTCCGGTGACAGGACTTCCTTTGCAGTCTCCTCCTGCAATTTTGCAAGTCTGGCATCCAGTTCCGCCATTGCCACCTGGTATTCCTCTTCCTTAGGGACCTTGCCGTGCCAGGCTACCGCATCTTCCATGTAGCTGACGCCACAGCCTTTAATGGTTTTCAGGGCAATGGCCGTAGGCCTGTCCTTGGTTTCGTGGAACACATGAAAAGCCTGTTCCAATTCTTCAAAATTATGTCCATCTATTACCTGCACCTGGAATCCACATGCCTCTAATCGCTGATCCAGCCTTCTCAAATTCATGACATCATCTACCCTGCCATCAATCTGCAGCTGGTTCCAGTCAATGATCACACACAAATTATCTAACGCATAATGGGAAGCAAAATGGAGGGCCTCCCAGACCTCTCCTTCCTGACACTCTCCATCTCCCAACAGCGTATATACCCGCACCTCATCTTGGCCCAGGTATTTGGCAGCTTTTGCCATACCGCAGGCTGCGGAGATTCCCTGTCCCAGAGAGCCTGTAGACATCTCGATTCCCGGCACAGACTGCATCTTAGGATGTCCCTGAAGGGGGCTACCGATCTGACGCAGGGTCTTTAACCATTCCATAGGGAAAAAGCCCCGGGAAGCCAGCGTTGCATAGAGAGCCGGTACCCCATGGCCTTTGGACAGGACAAATCGATCCCGATTTTCATCCAACGGATTCTCCGGATCAATTCTCATCTCTTTGTAATACAAATATACCAGCGCTTCCACAATGGACAAGCTGCCCCCAGGGTGACCTGACTTTGCCAGGTAGACGGATTCCATAATATTTTTACGAAGTTTGCACGATTGTATCTGCAATTCTCTTATCTCAGTTTCTGTCATCTTTGCTTACCCTCCAGCAAATATACTTTCTCTGAACAATTACAGAATAGCATAAATTTTCTTTCCTTGCATCTATAAGTATCTTTTTCACAATCATGAATATTTCCACCCGTTCCTCACAAACTAAACTGAGACAAGAGTCAAAAGGTCAATAAGAAAGGAAGTATTCTATGTCCAAAAAGCAATCCCCGGAAACCTTTTCCGATTCTCCGGAAAACCATTTTCGACAGCCTTTTTTACCTAACAGTCCGGACCCTTCCTACGCCTTTCCTCTGGAATTTCCCTGCCCTGATCCGGATTACAACGGTCCCTTTGTCGTCATTGATGATATCGCCTCTTCTCAGGCAGCTTTCCATGAGGACAATCACCCCGATGAACCTGCTGACGAATCTGAGACGTCGGATTCCCAGGAAAAGCAGTAAAGACAGACAGGGCGGGAACACAACTATCTCTGTGTTCCCGCCCTGCAGGTTTTATATATTATTTTTAACAGTTTCTGTGATATTTTCTACTGTCATGCCATATTCTTTTTTCAGGTAATCATAAGGACCTACCTGACCGAAGCGATCCTGGGAACCGATCTTGCGCAGGCGAACACCGATACCGGCCTCTGCCAGAGCATCTGCCGTAATACTGCCCAGACCACCCATGACACTATGATCCTCTACCGTCACTACCAGCTTCTTCCCTGCCGCCTCTTTCTGCAACAGTTCTGTATCAAAAGGTTTTAAGGTAAACATATCAATAACTTCTGCCTGAATTCCCTCTTCTGCCAGCTTTTCTGCTGCATCATAAGTGGTAGAAAGCATATCTCCCATGGATACCAACAGCACATCACTGCCTTGACGGATCACATTTCCTTTGCCGAATGTAAAGGTAGAACCTTCTGCGTACATACGAGGGCTTACCTTGCGGTAGGAGCGAATGTAATGCACTCCCTGCATCCCAGCCAGCTGGCGAACCATCCAGGCCATCTGCACCTCATCAGCAGGAGCTGCCACCAGAACCTCCGGGATGGCACGCAGATCTGCAATATCCTCCAATGTGGTATGGGTACCTCCGTTCAATGCAGCACACACACCAGGGTCAGAGCCAAAAATATTGATGGTATTATGAGAATACGCCCCTGCCATATAAATCTGATCCAGCACACGTCTGGTGGCAAAGGGTGCAAAGGAATGAATAAAAGGTACATATCCTCTCATGGACATTCCTGCTGCCACACCTACCATATTGGCCTCTGCAATTCCACACTGAACAAACTGATCCGGATTGCTTTTCTGAATCTTGTTAAAGCCGGAGCATCCTGCCAGGTCTGCATCCAGTGCCACAATCTTAGAATTTTCTTTCATCAATTCCTGCAAAGTCTCTGTCAAAGCAACCCGCATTTCCTTATTGCCCTGACTGCGGTCTAATTTCCACATATTATTCGCCTCCTTTTTCACTAAGAGAGGCTTCCAGAGCTGCTATGGTCTCAGCGAGAGCCGCATCTGCCTCTGCATTGAACTTAGGGCCATGGTTGTCCGTCCGGTCAATATAATAAGGAACGCCGTTGGCCTTTACGCTGTCCATGACAATGCAGACAGCAGAATCGGTCACCGTCTTTGCCTCATCAATGGCATTGGAAATGGACTCCTCATCGGTACCATCTGCTTTTATGGTGTAGAAACCGAAGGCCTCCATTTTCTTTGACAGGTCAAAGGGATTGGAAACATCTGTCAGATAGCCGTCTAACTGCATCTTGTTCCAGTCGATAATGACAATCACATTGTTTAATTTATAGTTCGCCAGGAACTCAAAGGCCTCCCAGCACTGTCCCTCATTAAGCTCTCCATCACCGGCAATGACATAGACATACTGATCCTTTTTGCCTTCCAGCTTCAAAGCATATCCCAGACCGGCTGCCACAGAAAGGCCCTGTCCCAGGGAACCGCTGGTAGCATCTACTCCGGGTGTCTTGGTACGATCAGGGTGAGAAGGAAGATTCGTTCCGCCTTCATTTAAGGTGTACAGCATCTCTCTTTCAAAAAATCCCTTCTGTGCCAGGGTTGCGTACCAGGCCGGACCTGCATGTCCCTTAGACAGTACCACATAATCTCTGTCTTCCCAGTCCGGATTCTTCGGATCATACTTCAGATGCTTATTATATAAAACGCTCATAAGCTCAACGATAGACATTGAGCCGCCAAGATGGCCATACTTTCTCCACTTTAACAGCTTGAGCACCTCAAGACGAATCTCAGCAGAGCTTTTCTTTAATGCCTGTAACTCAGCCTTATCCATTTCTTCCTCCTCAATCTTTGATGACGGATAACTCCCAAGGGTTATCTCACAGTTCTCCCTCTATTATAAGGAAAACCTGTTTATAATGCAATTTGTAATTCTCATAGGATTTTTTCTT
>CAYMSZ010000158.1:0-4371 GCA_964393285.1 uncultured Lachnospiraceae bacterium
ACCAGAAGGGCTTTGACCTGATTCAGTATGTAATGGACGAGCTGTGCCAGGATAATATTCAGCTGGTTGTTCTGGGTACCGGTGATTCCAAATATGAGGATATGTTCCGCCATTATGCATGGAAGTATCCGGATAAGGTATCTGCTACCATTAGCTACAATGATGCCATGTCCCATCAGATCTATGCATCCTGTGATGCGTTCCTGATGCCTTCCCTGTTTGAGCCCTGCGGTCTGAGTCAGCTGATGGCGTTGCGCTACGGCACAGTACCCATTGTTCGTGAGACCGGCGGATTAAAGGATACGGTAGAGGCATTTAATGAATATGAAAAGACCGGCACCGGATTCTCCTTTACCAATTATAATGCACATGAGATGCTGTCTACCATTCGCTATGCAGAATCTGTGTACTACGAGAAGAGAGAAGACTGGAACGGTATCGCTCTGCAGGCAATGTCTACAGACTATTCCTGGAAGACCTCTGCAAAGAGATATGAGGAATTGTACGAGACCATGCTGGCCCAGTAAAAGGTTTTGCCGATTTTGAGGTCGGAAATCGTAAAAAAGAAAACGGACAAGAAAGAAAAAGGCTGTCAAGAAAAAACACTTGACAGCTTTCTTCTTTTCCTGTATGATACCAGAGGTGATTCGAATGGAGAAGATTGTAAGACAGTCCATGCTGTATGATTTCTATGGTGTGTTGCTGACAGACCATCAGAGACAGATATATGAGGATGTGGTTTTTGGAGATATGTCCCTGGGAGAAATCGCAGAGGAGCAGGGCATCAGCCGACAGGGAGTTCATGACCTGATCCGCAGATGTGACCGTACCATGGAAGAGTATGAGTCCAGGCTCCATCTGTTAGATAAGTTTTCGGAGACCAAGAATCAGGTAGAAAAGATCCGGCAGCTGGCAGGGAAGTCTTCTGAGACCCATGCCGGTCAGGCGCTGGAGGAGATCACCGAAATCTGTCAGCAGATATTAGCCCGTTTGTAAGATAGAATGAGACAGCCCGGGAGTTTAAAACTATGGCATTTGAGAGCTTATCCGATAAACTTCAGAATATATTTAAAAATCTGCGTGGCAAGGGCCGTCTGAGCGAGGCCGATGTAAAGGCAGCTTTAAAAGAAGTCAAGATGGCTTTGCTGGAAGCAGATGTAAACTTCAAAGTGGTGAAGGCTTTCATCAAGTCTGTGGAAGAGAGAGCCATTGGTCAGGAAGTGATGAACAGCCTGACGCCAGGTCAGATGGTCATCAAGATCGTAAATGAAGAGATGGTAAATCTCATGGGCGGTCAGGTCACAGAGCTGAAGCTTCAGCCCCCGTCTGAGATTACTGTCCTGATGATGGTAGGTCTCCAGGGTGCCGGTAAGACCACTACCACGGCGAAGCTGGCAGGTAAGCTGAAATCCACAGGCCGCAGACCTTTGCTGGTGGCCTGTGATGTGTACCGACCCGCAGCCATTGAACAGTTGCAGGTCAATGGAGAGAAGCAGGGAGTTCCCGTATTCTCCATGGGTACCGACCACAGCCCGGTAGAGATTGCCAGGGCGGCTATGGAGTATGCATCGAAGAACAGCCACAATCTGGTGATTTTGGATACAGCCGGACGACTTCACGTAGATGAGGATATGATGGCGGAGCTTCAGAATATAAAAGAAGCAGTCACAGTACATCAGACATTGCTGGTGGTAGACGCCATGACCGGTCAGGATGCCGTGAATGTTGCCAGTTCCTTCCAGGAGAAGGTTGGCATCGACGGTGTGATTCTGACAAAGATGGATGGCGACACCAGAGGCGGTGCTGCATTATCCATTCGATATGTAACAGGTAAGCCCATTCTGTTTGCAGGTATGGGTGAGAAGCTGTCAGATCTGGAGCCTTTCTATCCGGATCGTATGGCATCCCGTATTTTGGGCATGGGCGATATCCTGACTCTCATTGAGAAGGCTCAGGTTGACTTCGATGAGGAAAAGGGCAGAGAACTGGAAAGAAAGATGAGGAAGAACGAGTTCGACTTCAATGATTTCCTGGACTCCATGCGTCAGATGAACAAGATGGGCGGCATCGGTGATATCATCGGTATGATTCCCGGTCTGAGCAGACAGCTGAAAGGACAGGAGATTGATGAGAAGCCTCTCAGAATGACAGAAGCCATCATCCTTTCCATGACGCCTAAGGAGAGAGCCAATCCCAAATGCATCAACCCTTCCCGCAAGATTCGAATTGCCAAGGGTGCCGGCGTGCAGGTGCAGGATGTGAACCGTCTGCTGAAGCAGTTTGACCAGATGAAGCAGATGATGAAACAGTTAAACGGCCGTAAAGGCAAGCGGGGATTTAACTTCCCCTTTTAATGTTGAGTGTGTCGAATTTTTATTCGATGACTATATATCAAGAAAATTTTCCAAGGAGGTGAAAATACAATGGCAGTTAAGATGAGATTGAGAAGAATGGGTCAGAAGGCAGCACCTTTCTATCGTATTATCGTTGCAGATTCCAGAGCTCCCAGAGATGGTAGATTTATCGAGGAGATCGGTTACTATGATCCTACTAAGGATCCCAGCGTAATCAAGATCGATGAGGAATTGGCTAAGAAGTGGCTGAACACAGGTGCACAGCCTACCGAGACCGTAGCTAAACTTTTGAAGATCGCCGGCATTGAGAAATAATATGCGGAGGTAGTCGCATGAAGGAATTAGTGGAAGTGATTGCTAAATCACTTGTGGATAACCCCGATGCAGTCAAGGTGACGGAAAAAGAAAGCGAGAAAGAGATTGTCGTGGAATTGAACGTCGCCCCGTCCGATATGGGTAAAGTGATTGGCAAACAGGGCCGCATCGCGAAAGCGATCCGCGCAGTTGTCAAGGCGGCAGCGTCTAAAGACGACAAAAAAGTGGTTTTGGAAATTCAGTAAAACGAGATGGGGCGGCTATATCAGCCGCCTCTTCGCATATGAGAAGAGCAACGACAGCAATGAGGTAAAATATGGAACAGTTTTTGCGAATCGGCGTAATCGCTTCCACCCATGGCATTCACGGGGAAGTGAAGGTATATCCTACAACAGACAGCCTGGAGCGGTTTAAGACATTAAAAGATGTGGTGTTGGTGACACAGACAAAGGGTACCCTTTCTTTGAAAGTGGAGAGCGTAAAGTTTTTTAAACAGTTTGCCATCCTGAAATTTGAGGGACTGGATCAGATTGAAGATATTCAGAAGTACAAGGGCTGCGACCTTATGGTAAGCCGTGAGAATGCACAGCCCCTGGAGGAGAATGAATATTATATCGGAGACCTGATCGGCATGAAAGTAGAATCCGATGAAGGAGCTTTTTTAGGAACCTTAAAGGATGTTCTGCAGACCGGAGCCAATGATGTCTATGTAGTTGAGCGGGAAGATAAGAGTGAACTGCTGCTGCCGGTAATTGACGAATGTATTCTGGATGTAAATCTGGAGACAGGTACTGTTGTGGCTCATATGATGGAAGGGTTGCTGGATCTATGAAGTATTATGTACTGACGCTATTTCCGGAGATGATTGAGCAGGGACTGGGAACCAGTATTCTGGGGCGCGCCCAGGCCCATGGTTCTATCGGGTTGAAAACCGTCAATATCCGGGATTTCTCAGAAAATAAGCATGGTCATGTAGATGACTATCCTTATGGAGGAGGCGCCGGCATGGTGATGCAGCCGGGGCCGGTTTACCGAGCCATTGAATCTGTGGAACAGGAGATTGGTCATCCTGCCCGTGTTGTCTATATGACGCCTCAGGGTAAGGTTTTCAATCAGAAGATGGCAGAGGAATTTGCCAAAGAAGAAGAGCTGGTTTTTCTCTGCGGCCATTATGAGGGAATCGATGAGCGGGTGCTGGAACAGAAGGTGACGGATTTTGTCTCTGCCGGAGACTATGTTCTGACAGGCGGCGAGCTGCCTGCCATGATGATGATAGATTGCATCTCCCGTCTGGTTCCCGGTGTCTTAAGCAACGATCAGTCAGCAGAGGTGGAAACCTTTTCGGATAATCTGCTGGAGTATCCTCAGTACACCAGGCCGGAAGAATTTATGGGAATGCGGGTGCCGGAGGTCCTTTTGTCCGGTCATCATGCCAATATCGAAAAATGGCGCAGGGAACAGTCTCTTCTGAGAACTGCAAAAGTCCGTCCTGAACTGCTTGAGAAAGCGGAATTGACCAGGAAAGATAAAATATTTTTGCGGGAGCATGGTTATGAAATCGGATGAGAAGGTGCTTTGAAAATGATTGCAGGTGTACGGAAGAAGATGTCAGCAGGGCTGACGCACGTACCGCAGCAAAAATACGGAAGCATTTTTAAATTTGAGAAAAAGCGGTTGACGGATAAGTAAATTCATGTTATAG
>CAYMSZ010000159.1:0-4341 GCA_964393285.1 uncultured Lachnospiraceae bacterium
TATTTTCCCTTGGAGGATACTGTTTCTGATTCACTCAATGCTTTATTTATATTCCTGAGAATAGTAGACAATCGTTAAATGCTCTCCTGCCCGGATGGTATCTCCCTCCAGGCCGTTAATTTTCTTAATCTCCTTGATATAGTCTGACACAGTGACAATCTCAGGAACCGCATAGCGACTGGCAATTTCCCACAGGCTGTCTCCTGCCTCAACAGAAATGCTGGTATAATATTTATAGTAGGTATCTGCAGGAGTCTCTTTCTCCTTGGCATAGGTTAAGATACTTCCGGAAAAGCAAGCCAAAGCGATCACAGCAATCAAAACAATCACATATTTTTTCATAACGAAACCTCCCATCAAACCCTGTATCGAACTGTTGTTCCCGAACATTTGTTCTGTATGGTTTCATTATATTACTCGAACATATGTTTGTCAAGACAAAATAAAGGAAAAAACGAACATTCGTTTGCCTTTTCCCAGAAACTGTGTTATGATAGCTTCATCAGCAAGACTTCGAGGATGGAGGATGTTATGTCACAAGGTAAGATTACAGAAAAGCAGAAGGAAATTCTGGAATATATCAAATCAAGTATTCTGAACAGGGGATATCCCCCTTCTGTTCGCGAGATTTGCGCGGCCGTTCATCTCAAATCCACTTCCTCGGTTCACTCTCATCTGGAATCATTAGAGGAAAACGGATACATCCGCAGAGATCCTACGAAGCCCCGTACCATTGAGATTTTGGATGATGAGTTCGGTGTACAGCGCCAGGAGCTTGTGAATATCCCTATTATTGGCAATGTAGCTGCCGGTCAGCCTATTTTAGCCGAACAAAATATTGAAGGATATTATCCGATTCCTGCAGAGTTTATACCGAATAAGCCTACCTTTATTTTGAATGTTCATGGCGACAGCATGATCAATGCCGGTATTCTTAACGGAGACCAGCTGATTTGTACCGTAGAAAACACTGCGGAGAACGGTCAGATCGTGGTAGCCCTTATAGATGATTCTGCTACAGTGAAGCGGTTTTATCGGGAAAAGGGTCATATTCGTTTACAGCCGGAGAATGATTTCATGGACCCTATCATTGTTTCTGATGTTAAAATCATGGGTCGTGCCATTGGTCTTTTGCGGTTGGCTCTTTAATGTAGTGATGAAATAAAAATTCCTCCTTTACACAGCGACTATGTGTAAAAGAGGAATTTTTTTATGATACAGTGTATTCCATTAACTTTGTTCCGGCAAAATCCTTCCAGGTAAAGGTTCCTTCTTCCAGAATCATATATTGATGGTGAGAGTTTTCTTTGGGAATGGATACGGAACCGGGATTCAGCCACAGGATACCATCCTGCTCGCCGCATTTCGGCACATGGGTATGCCCCTGGATAAAAATATCTCCCTCCTGAAGCGGAAGATTCTGAGGGGTAAACTTATGTCCGTGGGTGGCATACATCAAACGGTCTTTTACCGGAAGGATGCAGTAATCCGCCAGTATGGGAAACTCCAATACCATCTGATCTACCTCCGTATCGCAATTTCCGCGGACACAGAACAGACGATTTTTTCGCTCATTCAGCATACGAATCACTGCCTTAGGATCATAGTCCTTCGGCAAATCGTTCCGCGGGCCATGATATAAAATATCTCCCAACAGCAACATACGGTCTGCCTGTTCTTTTTCAAAGGCATCTAACAATTTTTGGCAATAATATGCCGATCCATGAATATCCGAAGCAATCAGTAATTTCATCGCAAGTCTTCTCTTTCCAGCATTTTTCCATCCCGCCAAATACGTTCCAGATCATAAAATCTTCTGTCTTCATTGGAGAAAATATGGACAACAATGCAACCAAAATCCAATAAAATCCACTGACCGGCCTGATAGCCCTCCACCTTGCAGTCTGTATAACCTGCTTTGTGAAGCACTTCCTGCACATTATCTGCGATTGCCTGTACCTGGTTTACATTGTTACCGCTGGCGATGATGAAATAATCGGCCAGCACAGAGATTGATCCGATATCAATAACAGAAACAGACTCTCCTTTTTTGTCCTCAATGGCATCATAGGCCAGCGCCGCCATTTTCTTTGCATCTTCTTGATTCATAATGCCCTTCCTCTCCTAGTTCATATTCGTGATAGCTTTATAATATTGATAGGTTTCTTCGCTTCTTTCATCGATATGACTGCCGCAATCTTTTAAATATTGCAGGGTATCGCGAATAATCATAAAAACACAGCGATTTAAATCGATCATGGATTCTTTTCTTATTTTATCCAGATTCGGTGCTTTGGTACGCCCCGGCTCGATAAAATCTGCAATAAAAATGATTTTTTCCAGGGTAGTCATATTGGGGCGACCTGTAGTATGATAGCGAATCGCGTTAAGAATCTCCAAATCCTCTATGTGGAATTCCTTCTGTGCGATCACAGCTCCCACCTTGGCGTGGAGGACCTTGGGACTTAACAATTCTTCCTCTGTAATGGAATCTTCTGTGTTGTTACAAATTTCTATGCTTTCTTCCACGGAAAGAGATTTTGCCACATCATGAAGCAGTGCCGCAATCTTCGCACGCTCCACATCAACCCCATATTTTACAGCGAGAGATTGCGCTACCTCCACAACGCCCAGTGTATGAAGAAATCTTCCTGCTGACATCCGGCGCTTGACCGCCATGGTCAGATTCTCCGTCATACCCTTATGATACAGATGATTCTCCTGAATATACTCACTTACCAAAGGTTTTAAGTAAGGAGAAGCATCCTTTTCATTGGCCAGCAAATCCCGAATCATGGTAGAAGAAATCTCCATTCCCTTCATTTCAATGAGTTCGATCTGACCGCCGTATGCTCCTGTGATCTTACTGATCTGCTGGTTGATTTCCTCCAGGCTGTGCCCCATGCGATTCCCTACCAGAAAAATCGCCTTTTTCATGCAGCGCTCCGGGTAATACCAGGAATCCATTTTAAAGAGGGTATCTGCCCCGATAATATAGTAGAACTGGTACTCCGGATAAATTTGCGTGAAATAATCCAGCGTCTCTGCCGTATAGGAGTCTCCCCGTTTCTCTAATTCATATTCAGACACCTGGAAATACGGATAATCCTGAATGCTTAACTTAATCATCTCCAGCCTGCGATACGGGGGAGCAATGGTCTTTTTCGGATTATGAGAATGATTTCCTGACGGCAGAAAAATAACGGAATCCAGCTTAAATTGTTCATAAGCAGCCTTTGCCAGCTGGATATGAGCCAGATGAATCGGATCAAAAGATCCGCCTAAAATACCGATCTTTCTTCCTAACATTGCCGTTCCTTTCTCCCAATTTATCTGGGAAGAACAATCTTACGCTTGTCGCGCTCTCTTGCCTGACGATAGAGTACGATTTTACGACCAATCACCTGCACTACATCTGCATCCAGCTGATCTGCCATAGCCTCTGCCATGGTACGCAAATCGTCATCGCAATTTTTTAAAACTGTAATTTTAATCAGTTCTCTGGCAGCTAACGCTTCCTCCAGTCCCTGAAGATTCTCTTCCGTCAGACTGGCCTTTCCGATCTGAGCCACCGGCTCCATGTTCATTGCCAGACTCTTTAAATAAGCACGCTGTTTGCTTGTCATAGGTATCTGTATCCTTTCTTTTTGCTTGTATCATGATGTTGTGGTTATAAGTCTTTTTGTGCAATAACAGCTTTTTGGTCCTGCATCACACGATTCTTCTAAACTTTTTTTCCAGTTCATATTCACTCATGGAAATAATCGTCGGTCTGCCATGAGGACAGGTATACGGATTTTCCAGAGTAAACAACTCATCCAAAAGCTTTTCTGCTTCCTCTATGGAAATTTCATCGTTTCCTTTGATGGCTGCTTTACAGGAGGCAGTTGCAATCCGATCACTGATCTGATCAATTCCGGCTTTTCCTGTATTTTCTGTTAGTTCATCTATCATCTCACGAAGCAGCTCTTCATCTGCCGCTCCGAAAAGATGATCCGGCACACTATATACGGCGTATTCCCTGCCGCCAAAGGGCTCGATGGTAAAGCCCATTCGCAGGAATGTATCCTGATATCTGGTCACCACATCGATTTCCATAGGCGTTAATGTAAGGATAATGGGCGGTGCCAGCTGCTGAGCCGGAATGCTTTCCTCCCGCATCCGCTTCATGGTCCGCTCGTAGAGGACTTTCTCATGGGCGGCATGCTGGTCTACAATCAGCAATTTCCGATCTACCTGTAATAGCCAGTATGTCTCGAATACCTGCCCGATGATACGAAAATCTTTTCTCTTTTCCGGCGTAATAAGACGCTCTTCGAAAAGATTTTGCTGCTTGTAATC
>CAYMSZ010000160.1:0-1257 GCA_964393285.1 uncultured Lachnospiraceae bacterium
ATTTTCTCCAAACTTCCACCAGGTATTGCTGGAAAGCCTATCTCTTTTCTGGTATAGTAATAGCAGGTTTATGCTGATACAAAAAAGGAGACCGCATATGACAAAAACCATATATCTGGCAGGTGGCTGCTACTGGGGAACAGAGAAATATATTTCCAACATCAAAGGTGTAATAGAGACGGAGGTAGGCTTTGCCAACGGGAATACAGAGGCGCCCTCCTACCAACAGGTAAAACATGAAAATACAGGGCACGCCGAAACGGTTCGCGTTGTCTATGATCCGGAGATAGTTCCTCTGCAGGCACTGCTTCGGCTGTTTTTCCTGATCATCGATCCTACCTCAATAGACCGTCAGGGAGAAGATGTAGGGCACCAGTATCGTACCGGCATCTATTTTACCGACGAAAAAGACGGAGAGATTGCGGCCCTTGCTTTGAAAAATCTGGAACAGGAAATCGGTGCTCCGGTGGCGGTAGAATGTTGCCCTCTGGAACAATTTTGGCCCGCTGAGGAATATCACCAAAAATATCTGGATAAAAATCCAGGAGGATATTGCCATGTATCTCCCGGAAAAATCCGTTGGGTAAAGGATGTAAATCCTCTGGATTATGTAGGAGGTGGTTTCTGATATGGAGCAAAATCATATCCTGTTTCCCACAAATCCGGATGAGCTGTATCCTATGCTCCTGCGGCAGCTTTCCAGCCTGACAGAGGCTGTCCCTTATCGTATTGCCAATCTGGCCAATGCCTCTGCACTACTTTTTCAGGCACTGCCGGATATCAACTGGGCCGGCTTTTATCTCATGGAAGACGGGCAGTTGGTCTTAGGTCCCTTTCAGGGGCGGACTGCCTGTATCCTCATCCCTGTAGGCCGCGGTGTCTGCGGCACAGCAGTGGCCCAGGATCAGGTTCAGCGAATTGCCGATGTCCACGCCTTTCCCGGTCATATTGCCTGCGATTCCGATTCCGCCTCTGAAATCGTCATCCCCATTCACAACAAGGGAGAAATCGTAGGTGTCCTGGATATCGATAGCCCGATTCCCCATCGTTTTTCTGCTGCCGATGAGGAAGGTCTATGTGCTTTTGTAAAGCAGCTGGAAAGCACTCTTGCAAACATTCCGGATAAAATATAGAGGAAACGCAGAACTTCCCACACCTTACCGGCGTGGGAAGTTCTGTGTTTTGTATATTTTGATTCAGATCAGTTTATTTCCTTCTTCTTTAACAGCCAAACATGGTTTCTGTGATCTTTGGAAT
>CAYMSZ010000160.1:1357-4319 GCA_964393285.1 uncultured Lachnospiraceae bacterium
CAGTTTATTTCCTTCTTCTTTAACAGCCAAACATGGTTTCTGTGATCTTTGGAATATGTCACATTGCAACTCAGATTACTTTTATGGTCAGGATCAGCGGCGCTCCACTTGATCATGAGACCCAGTACCGTATTCGTGAAAGCCATGGCATTCAATTTATCCAATTTTTCCTCTGCCATTTCAAAATAAAAAGCATACTCCTCTCCGTGTTCCAATTGGATTTCATCCAGGAATTCTCTCACAACGCTCCAGTCATGTTTTTCGTAAACTATCTCGTAATCCGGATCCTGCAGAAAATCCGGGGCATATTCTTCTTCCTCCTCCATCTCCCATTTGTCATCTTCCTGGCATTCAGAAAAGTCAAGGCTTTCCACATCCGTCAGATACCCCAGATACTCTCTGGCACAAGTTATGATTTCTCCATAGGACTGCTTATCCAGTCCAAATTCCTCTTCAGGATCATACGCCTCCATAGATTGGCAGATTTTGTCTTGAAATTGCTGCATTTTTTCTTTCATTTGGCTCATTTCACTATGGTATGACTGCTGAATTTCTTTTATTTTTTTCAGTCTGCTTTCCAACTCTGTAATTTTCTGACAAAATGCACCGTAGATTGCCTCATTGTCCAAATCCAAAAGTGTTTTAATTTCTTCAATCGTAAATCCTGCGCTCTGCAGATTTCTGATTTTTACAAAGGAAAGGGCCTGTTTCTCTTCATAGTAACGGTATCCTGACCAATGATCCACCTGAACCGGTTTCAGCAGATTGATACGGTCATAGTATCGAAGTGTCTGAGGATTACATCCACACAGACTGGCAAATTGTTTGATTGTCATACCATTCGCCTCCTTTCTGAAACCGTTATATCATTTCAGTTTACTGCAAGGTCAAGAACAAATCTGATTCTACTCCGATTTTTTATGGATACACACAGGTATCCATTCTCGTTTATCCCCAAATTATTCCGGTTGTAAATTCCGGTTCACTCTACTATAATAAACAGATAACCAAGGGATGCCTGAACAAAGTACCTTACAGCAATCCTGCAGCGTCCCACAAATTTCAATCTAAGGTAGGCATTCCATGTCCATTCAAATAAAGAACTCCTTCAATGAGAAATCTTTTTTTCATCATCTGCCTTTGGCTGCCGGTCTGTGCATGGTGGCAGTGGTTGTCATCTTTATACTCACCGGGCACTCTGTTACCGCTGAAACCCTCTTAGATTATACTCCATCTAATCCGTGGTTAGCGGCCATCCTCATGTTGATTTTGTTTGCCCTGAAAAGCATGACCTATGTATTCCCTATTAACCTGCTTTTTATCGTAAACGGTATTATGTTTCCCATTCCCATTGCGATTCTTTTGAATTTTGTCGGTGCCGCCATTACCTACAGTCTTCCTTATTTTATCGGCAGAGAGTATGGCAGCCATTTACTGGATTCTCTGTTTCGCCGCTATCCGAAGCTGCAGCAGCTCCAGCAGTTTCAGCAGGACAATGACTTTTTTCTGTCCTTTATTACCCGCATGATCGGCATCCTGCCCTGCGATGTGGTAAGTCTCTACATGGGCAGCATCCAGATGAACTATCGCTCTTACCTGGCAGGTGGACTCATTGGCAATGGGCCTTTTATCATTGCCATTACCGTCATGGGTGTGAGCCTGTCAGACCCTACCTCCCCTCAGTTTCTTATCGCCTTTGGTTGTGAGCTTCTGTTGGTCATCGGAGCGTCTATCTGGTACAAACGCTACCATGCCAAAAAGAAAGCCTCAAAAGAGCAGACCTAATTGATGTGACTTCTTTCAGCGTAGCAGTTTTCTGCTACGCTGTTTTTATCCACCTTACTGTAAATCTGTCAGGTACTTTTCCACACTGGTTACGCAGTTGGCTCCATCAGAGACAGCAGTCACCACCTGACGCAGTGCCTTGGTTCTCACATCTCCTGCCACAAACAGACCGGGAGCGCTGGTAGCGCCATCCTCTCCTGCTGCCACGTAGCCTGCCGGGTCACAGGCTGCCAGATCTTTTACCAGGCCGCTGTCCGGAGTAATGCCTACAGCAATAAAGATACCCTTTACCTCCAGAGTTCTCTCTTCTCCTGTCGCCACATTGGTAACTGTCAGTCCCTCTACCCGATTTTCTCCTATGATTTCCTTGGACACGCTATTCCAGACCATTTCCACATTTTCCATGGCAAACAGCTGTGCCTGAAGACTCTTTGCAGCTCGCAGTTCCCCTCTGCGATGAACTACATACACCTTGCGGCACAGTCTCGCCAGATAGATGGCATCTTCTACTGCCACATCGCCGCCTCCTACTACGACTACATCCTTCTTGCGGAAAAATGCTCCGTCGCAGGTTGCGCAATAGCTGACACCCTTCCCCACCAGTTCCTCTTCTCCGGCAAGCCCCAGCTTTCTGTGAGAAGCCCCGGTGGCCAGAATCATGGTATCACACTCATAGGTATCTGCCTTACCTGTCAGGCGGTATCCACCCTCTGCCAAAGGCTCCACTCCGGTGATCTCATCATTGACGAATTCTGCTCCCAGCTTTTCTGCATGCTCCCGAAACTTCATCCCCATGTCGAATCCGTTGATTCCGGATAAGCCGGGATAATTGTCCACCTCATATGTGTTGACGATCTGACCCCCTGATACGGAATTCTTCTCGATCACCACAGCATCCAACTCTGCTCTCTTGGCATAAATGGCTGCTGCCAGTCCCGCAGGGCCGCTTCCTAATATGATCAATTCTTTCTTCTGATCCATGCTTCTCTATTTCCTTTCTGTTCTACCCCATAAGTTTCCTCAAACCTATGGACAAGTTGATTTTATTTTGATTATAATAAGATGCCAGGGGCAAAAGGTCAAACGACTTTGTGCTTGCACAAAAAGGCGTTTGACCTTGGGACCCGCCCAAACATGAGAAAGAGGTACTTTATGAATCCTGTTGCTGTTATCACCG
>CAYMSZ010000161.1:0-4256 GCA_964393285.1 uncultured Lachnospiraceae bacterium
GACTATTGAATTGTGAAAAAAATTGCATTAAAATGAAACAAGGGACAAATGGACAAAAGACTTTGTCCGGCAACTCATGCAAGCAATCAAAAGGCTTTGCCATTGGAAATAGAGGAGGTAAACTATGGCGAATAAAGTGCAGACGATAGGTGTTTTAACCAGTGGGGGAGACGCACCTGGTATGAATGCGGCAATCCGAGCGGTTGTTCGTACCGGCATTGCCCGTGGATTGCAGGTAAAAGGAATCCTGCGTGGTTATGCGGGATTGTTAAATGAAGAGATTGTGGATATGGATTACCGCAGTGTCTCAGACATCATTCAGAGAGGCGGCACCGTACTGTACACAGCCCGCTGCGAGGAATTTAAGAATCTGGAAACCCAGGAGAAGGCAGCCGAGATTCTGCGGCAGAACGGGATTGACAGCCTGGTAGTCATCGGTGGAGACGGTTCCTACCGTGGAGCCGGTGCCCTGTGCAGACAGGGAATCAATACCATCGGTTTGCCCGGTACCATTGATCTGGATATCAGCTGCACGGATTATACCATCGGCTTTGATACCGCTATCAATACCGCCATGGAGGCCATTGACCGGGTACGGGATACTTCTACCTCCCATGAGCGTTGCAGCATTATCGAGGTAATGGGCCGCAGTGCCGGTTATATTGCCTTGTGGTGCGGCCTGGCCAACGGTGCAGAGGAAGTGCTGCTGCCGGAGCGCTACGACAATAACGAGCAGATGATTATCAATCGAATCATCGAACATAGAAATAAAGGAAAGAGTCACCACATCATTATCAATGCAGAGGGCATCGGTCATTCTGCCAGCATGGCAAAGCGGATCGAGGCAGCTACCGGCATTGAGACCAGAGCCACGATTTTAGGCTACATGCAGCGAGGCGGCGTGCCTACCTGCAAAGATCGTGTATATGCCACTATTATGGGCTCCAAGGCCGTAGACTGGTTGCTGGAAGGCCGCAAGAATGTGGCAGCCTGCTACCGCCATGGTCAGTTTGAACCGGTGGATTTTGAGGAAATTCTCACCTCTACAAAGGACATTCCGGAAGACCAGTTCCAGATCTTCCGCACCCTGTCTGCCTACAGCCAGTATTAATGGGTGCTTTGTAAAGGAAAATATCACATAGAAATCAGTAGGGAGTGTGAGCATGGATTCTATCAACGACCGTAATCAAAAGGAAGCGGAAGGAACGGAGATTTCTGAGGAAGTTCGTAAGATCATTGAAAACGGAATACAGAGAGAAATCAACGAGGAAATCCGCGAAGAAGTCCGGGAGGAGGTTCGGGTTGGAATCCAGCACGAGGGAGTTGTGACCAGCGGGAAGACCCTGGATGTGGCAAATCAGACCAATGATCCCCAGGTGTTATACGAAGAGCTCCTTCGCTGTATTCGCAAATATCATCCCTCCGATGACCTCTCTCTCATTGATAAGGCTTATGAGATTGCCAAAGAGGCCCATAAGAATCAGAAGAGAAAATCCGGGGAGCCTTATATCATCCATCCTCTCCATGTCGCCATCATTCTGGCGAACCTTCAACTGGATAAGGAGAGTATCATTGCCGGAATCCTTCATGACGTAGTGGAGGATACGGATATTACGCTGGATGGGCTGCGGGAGATTTTTGGCGATGAAGTAGCATCTTTGGTAGACGGTGTCACCAAACTGACCCAACTGTCCTGGTCCAAGGATAAGCTGGAGCTCCAGGCAGAAAACCTGCGTAAGATGTTTTTGGCCATGGCCAAGGATATCCGCGTCATTATTGTGAAGCTGGCAGACCGCCTTCACAATATGCGCACCCTGGAATACATGACTGTAGAGAAACAGCGGGAAAAGGCCACAGAGACCATGGACATCTATGCGCCTCTGGCAGACAGACTGGGTATCAGCAAGATAAAGATTGAGCTGGATGACCTGTGCCTCATGTACCTGGAACCCCTGGTATATAAGGAATTGTCGGAAAATTTGAACCTCCAGAAAGAAGCCAGAGAGGCTTTTGTGGAAGATATCGTCCGGGAAGTAAAGGGACGGATGGAAGAAGCAGAGATTCCCTGCGATGTATACGGCCGGGTGAAGCATCTGTTCAGCATTTTCCGCAAGATGGTCAATCAGGGGAAAACCCTGGATGAAATTTATGATATTTTTGCCGTTCGTATTCTGGTAGATTCCGTCAAGGACTGCTATGCGGCCTTAGGTATTATCCATGAGATGTATAAGCCGGTTCCGGGCCGGTTCAAGGATTATATTGCCATGCCCAAGCCCAATATGTACCAGTCGCTACATACTACCTTGATTGGACCCGGCGGTCAGCCCTTTGAGATCCAGATCCGTACCTATGACATGCATCGCACAGCGGAATATGGTATTGCTGCTCACTGGAAATATAAGGAGGGTGGCAGTGAAAACGGTCTGACCAGTGAAGAGGAAAAGCTAAGCTGGCTTCGTCAGATCCTGGAGTGGCAGCAGGATATGTCAGATAACAGGGAATTTTTGTCCTCTGTCAAGACAGACTTCAATATTTTTTCAGAAAGCGTGTACTGCTTTACTCCTACAGGTGATGTAAAATCCCTGCCCAATGGCTCCACGCCTATTGATTTTGCCTATAGCATTCACAGTGCTGTCGGAAATAAGATGGTTGGTGCCAGAGTCAACGGAAAGCTGGTTCCCATTGACTATGAGCTGCAGAACGGAGATCGGGTGGAAGTAATTACCTCCCAGAATTCCAATGGCCCCAGCCGCGACTGGTTAAAGGTGGCCAAAAGCGCCCAGGCCAGAACCAAGATCAACGCCTGGTTTAAGACCCAGAATAAGGAAAGCAACATTGCCAAAGGAAAGGATCTGGTGGACCGCTACTGCAAATCCAAAGGCATTGTTTTCTCTAATTTAAATAAGCCGGAAATCATCGAAAAAGTTCTGAATAAATACGGATTCCGGGACTGGGATTCTCTGTTGGCGGCCATTGGTCACGGTGGCCTGAAGGAAGGACAGATTCTCAATCGAATGATTGAGGAAAATGAGAAGCTGATCCGCAAGGAGATCACCGATGAACAGGTATTGACGACCCTGTCTTCTCAGGAAAATACGCCTCCTACCCAGATGAAATCCAAGTCGGGTATCATTGTAAAGGGTCTGGACGATCTGGCTGTGCGACTGTCCAAGTGCTGCAGCCCGGTACCGGGAGATGAGATCGTAGGCTTTGTGACCAGAGGCAGAGGAATTACCATTCACAGGACAGACTGTATCAATGTCATGAATCTTCCGGATCTGGAGCGGAATCGTTTGATTACGGCAGAGTGGCAGAAATCCACCCAGACCAATGCCACCTATCTGGCAGAGATTCAGATCTATGCGGTCAACCGTATGGGACTGATTGTAGATATTTCTAAGGTATTCACAGAAAGACAGGTGGATATTAAGTCCATGAATACCAGAACCAGCAAACAGGATGTTGCCACCATTTCTATTTCCTTTGATGTGCGGAACCAGGAAGAGCTGCGCTCCCTTATGGAAAAGCTCCGTCAGATCGAAGGCGTGAAAGATATTGAAAGGACCACAGGTTAAGTATGATCCGTTTATTACAGACCAGGGTAGGCATGGTGGAGACCAACTGCTATCTGCTCCATAATGAGGAATCCGGGGAAGCTGTTCTCATCGATCCGGGAGATCAGGGAAGGGAACTCCTTTCATTGCTGGAGCGGGAGAAGATAACATTGAAGGCTATCCTCCTGACCCACGGTCACTTTGATCACATGCTGGCAGTGCCGGTATTGAGAGAGGCCACAAAGGCTGCGGTATATGCCGCTGCAGCAGAGACAAAGCTACTGAAGGATACGACCATGAATCTTACCGCAGCCTGGATCGGCAAGCCTATGACTCTGGAAGCAGACAGATGGCTGCAGGATGGAGAAATCTTTACAGAAGCAGGCTGTCAGATGCAGATGATCCTGACGCCGGGCCATACGGCAGGCAGCTGCTGTTATTACGCCAAGGAGCAGGATTGGCTCTTTTCCGGAGACACCTTATTCCGGGAAAGCTATGGTCGGGTGGATTTACCTGGGGCAGTACCGGAAGAGATCCACTCCTCCATCTGTGACAAGCTGCTGGTGCTCCCTCCAAAGACCCAGGTATATCCCGGTCACGGAGAGGCCACAACAATCGAACATGAGAGAACATGGAATCCGGCGGCCAGATAGCCGCCGCTTTTCGTTGCCAGGGCAAGGGAAAGCGTTAGTCGAGCTATAA
>CAYMSZ010000162.1:0-4185 GCA_964393285.1 uncultured Lachnospiraceae bacterium
GCATATCCGAGGTCGAAAATTCACAAGCAATTTTGCGTCGGTTCTTGAGACAGGCAGAAAAACACGAGCAAGCTGCAGATATTGTCCGTTTGGTAAAAGATTGGATGCAAAATACATGAAAGCCTGAATCCTATGACCAGGCTTTCTCCATCATTTTTTCAATCCCCTGATTCGTTCTATCAGGTCTTTTGCAAAGAAGGCCTGGATCATATGACCTACACAGGGTCTGGTAGGCGGATAGAACAGAGGGGCAATCATCGTTACCACAAACTGGGTCACCAGAGTCGCCAAAGCGGCTCCGGTGGCCCCTAATTTTGGAATCAGCAGGGCATTTAAAATCAGATTTACCACCACGCCCCAGATGGGAAAAATACTGGAATAGCGGTTCAGATCCTCGCAGACCAGCCAGGTGGAGCGGGAAACTGCCAGGTGGGAGAACAGGGTGCTCCAGATCAGCAGATAGAGGCTGGGAACACTGGCCATATATTCCGATTTATAGAAGGTGGAAAAGAACCATTTTCCGAAGATCATGCACCCTACGCCGGCGGCAATACCGATCCAGATGATGATGGAATAAAGGGTCCGAACCCGTTCCAGATAATTGGTATGGGTAGCATGTCCCTCCATGATAGCAGGACGGTAGGAGGTCATAATGGCATTGGGAATGAAGACCCATACCATGGCGATGCCGTAGGCAGTGGTATAGATGGCAACCTGGGTGTCTCCACCCATATTGCCCAGCATCAGGCGATCCATCTCAGAGTAAATCATGGTAATCATAGAAGCCAGAATGAAATGCTTACTCTGATTGAGAAGACTTTTGGCGCGCGCCATGGAAAAATGAGGATGTGGTTTGGCTTCCCTGAGATAAATCAACAGCAGGATAACACAGATCACCATGGCATCCAGGGCATAAGAGAAGGCAAAATAGCCTTCTGTTTTTGCTGTAGCAATAATATACACCTTCCAGCAGGCTACAATCACATAGGTAATGGCTTTGGCAATGGCCACATGCTTGCTTTCCAGTTTGGACTGAAAGAAATAGTCAAACAGGTCGGAAACCCGAAAAATAAGCTGAAGGGAGATCAAAAAACCGATGACTCCGTAACGCAGCTGAAAATGGCGGGTGGCGCCGATGAGAAGCAGCATACATACGATAGAGACCAGACCGGCTGCCAATCGCAGAGATAGGGCGGTGCCCATGATTTCATCCTGATCCTCCGGGTGGGCAGTCAGCTCTTTGATGACGATATACTCTAAGCCCAGAGAGGACAGAGATAAAAATACGTTGACAAAGGCGCTGCAATAGCTGATGGCCCCCCAGGAATCGGTGGTCATATAGTTAATGGTAGCAATCTGAATAAAGAAAGAAACGGCAGCCTGGATCAGACGTTCAGAGATGATCCAGATGGAGTTGTTAACGACCCGGTTGGTCATGGAATGCTTCTTTTTGCTCATGTAGGTTAGTCTCCCGGTATATGGTTTCCTTGTCGCAGCCTGGTAAAGTATCAATGGAAGCGTTTTACAAATGTCTGCGACATGTCTATGAGTATAGCATAGTTTCCGTTTCCTTTCAATTTCAGAAATGGAAATTGAAAGATAGGTCATATCATGTCTGAAATTAAAATTGACAGATACATAGGAATTCGTTACAATCAATTTATTAAAAATGTATAAACTAAGCCACCACAAAAGGAGACAAGACGAGATGCAGCCTTTTACCGGAAGAAAAAGAAAATGGGGAGACCGTAATGACGGTTTCTTGATTCACAATCTGGAACCTATGACCAAACTGATTCCCTATATCATGACTACCAAGTCTGATAGCTGGGTACTGTTTGACGATAAAATCGATATCACCCATACCCAGGAGTTTATCCGGGATATGCGTGAGGGAGAGATCCCGGGTCTTACCTTATATCAGCTGGTGTTTGCCGCCATGGTGCGCACCATCTCCCAGGTGCCTCAGATCAACCGTTTCTGTCGGAATGGCAGAATCTATGCCCGCAACCATATTAAATTTTCCATGGTAGTGAAGAAAGGAATGCGGCTGGACGGAGAACGGACACAGCTTATGACCTTCTTTGATCCGGAAGATACGCTGAAGGATGTGGTGGATAAGATCAATGCCGATATGGCAAAAATCGATCGGTCTGCCTCTTCTGTAGAGGAGGATGCCAACAAGACCAATTTTGATGTAATGGAGTTGGCCTTTGCACATATTCCCAGCGGACTGATCAAGTTTGCCTTTGCCCTGGTGAAGTGGGCAGACAAGCATGGCCTGCTGCCTCGGGCTATCGTAGATTTGAGCCCCTTCCATTCCACAGCCTTTATTACCAACATGGGTTCCTTCGGCATGGATTCTGTGTTCCATCATATCTATGAACTGGGTACCCTGTCTGTCTTTGGCGCCATCGGCAATAAAGAGACTGTGTATGAGACCCAGAGGGATGGCAGCGTAAAGAAGAAGGTTTACCTCCATGTCAAATTCGTAGTAGATGAGCGTATCACAGACGGCTTCTCCTATGGAGTAGCCTTTAAGAGCATCCGTTCCCTGATTTCCAGACCGGAGAAGCTTCTGACTCCCCCTGAAAAAGTAGTGGAGGACGACATCGATATCCATAAGAAGTAGAATCGGCTTTTTCTACATCTTAGTGTCGGCAACACACCGGACACTGTAAAATTCAGAGCAAAACAGGAGAATGAGAAATGCCGATTCAAGCCATTTTTTTTGATATTGACGGGACACTGGTAAGTTTCCAAACCCAGAAGATGCCGGAATCTACCAGATTAGCTTTGGCAAAGCTAAAGGAAAAAGGGATCAAAACCTTTATCTGTACCGGTCGCCCGCCGGTTTATGCCGCCTTGCTGAAGGATCAGCTGGATTTTGAATTTGACGGATATGTGTTTTTAAACGGTCAGTATTGCACAGAGAAGGATGGGACATGCTTTTATAAAAAAACATTGTCAAAGAGTGGGATAGAAGCAATTTTGCAATGGTCTCAGTCTCATCCGGAGGTGTATTGTCTGTTTATGGAGCCGGATTATGTATATGCAAATCGGGCAGTAGAATCAGACGTTGAGGCGATTCTGGATGATCCCGGAAGATGCCTGACTCATGAGACATACCAGGTAAGTCCCTGGATTGATCCGTCCAAAGAACCGGAGCTTTTAAGCATGACCCATGAGATAAAGTCTGTCAGATGGAATCCTGACTTTACCGATCTGATTCCTGCAGACGGAGGAAAATCCGTAGGGATTCAGCAGTTGTTGGAGCATTTTGGCCTTAGTCAGGAGGAAACCATGGCCTTTGGCGATGGGGGAAATGATATCGAGATGCTTCAATATGTGCACCTGGGAGTTGCCATGGGAAATGGGACCCAGAATGTCAAGGCTGCAGCAGACTATGTGACAGACAGCGTAGACGAGGACGGCATCTGGAATGCCCTGGTGCATTTTGGGTTGATTGAATAAAAAATTTATGTAGTATTGACATTTTTAGAATCTACTGATATACTACCGCCTAACGAACCGATATATGGTTAAAGCCTGCCGGCAATTGGAGCCGAAACCTCTTTAACCATGTGTCGGTTTTTTATTACACAAAATGTTGACAAATCAACAAAAAGAGGGTATGATCTCTGGAAGAAATATCCTGCAACAGGAAGATATGTTTTGCCAAACAGGAATTGTGAGGCAATGGGGTTCTATTCAAACAAGAAGGGGGAAAGGAAGCAGATATGATAGATCGATTTGAACGGTTTGCCATCAGCGTAGCCCGGCTCAACCGGAATATTCAGAAGGTAAAAACAGCAGAGATGGAAAAAATGGGATTAAAGGGAACCCATACCATGTGTCTGTATGTGCTGGGAAAGCACCCTGAGGGGCTGACCAGCGGTCAACTGGCGGCAAATTGTCAGGAAGACAAGGCAGCCATATCCAGAACCCTGACCCAGCTGGAAAATATGGGACTGGTACAGGCCGGTTCTCAGGATGGAAAAATCGGATATCGCACCCGGTTGCTTCTGACAGATCAGGGGAAGGCTGTGGTGGAAAAGGTCAATGAACGGGTACAGGAAGCCTTGGATGTGGGAAGTGCAGGACTTACCCCGGAGGAACGGCAGGTTTTATATAAAGCCATGGACCTGATCAATGCCAACCTGGAGAGCTGGCAGTAGGACGAAG
>CAYMSZ010000163.1:0-1632 GCA_964393285.1 uncultured Lachnospiraceae bacterium
TTTTCCTGCCGTCCGGATTGTCGAAGACTGCCGAAAAGCTTCCCTTTGCAGTCTGTGGAAAAGCGTTGACGAACAGGAATATCCGGTAGTAAAATGTACCTGGTGCGAAAAACAGCATTTAGAGAGGAAACCCAATGATTCAATTTGAAGAAGAACTGGCAAAGATGAAGCCCAGTCGTGAAATCGAAGAAGTTGAAACTATTTTGAGAAATCAGAATGTGACAGATATGGCGGATTTACTGGCTGAAATCCTGAAAGAAAAGGACAAAGAAAATTCATGAGATGTTTTCGCTGTGGAAAAAAGTTAGGCAAGAGCGACATCTGCCTTACCTGTGGACAGGATGTTCGTCTGTACAAGAAGGTGGTAGCTCTGTCCTGGCGGTACTATGACCAGGGCCTGGAAAAAGCCAAAGGACGGGATTTAAGCGGAGCCATTGAAGATCTGAAAAACAGTTTGGCTCTTTATAAGTATAATATCGATGCCAGAAATCTTCTGGGATTGGTGTATTATGAAATGGGAGAGATCGCGGAAGCCTTGATACAATGGGTGCTGAGTGATAATCTGGCACCGGAAGACACCAGAGCCTCCCATTTGCTGCGTCGGGTACAGTCTGACCAGGTGCAGTTAGAGCGCGGTACCGTTGCCATAAGAAAATACAATCAGGCTCTGAAATATATGCAAAATGACAGTGAGGATTTGGCGGTATTGCAGCTGAATAAGGTTCTGTCCATACATCCCCGGATGGTAAAGGCCAATCTGTTAATGGCGCTGCTCCAGATCCATCAGGGTCAGAATGACAAGGCAGAGAAGTATATCCGCAATGTTCTTCATGTAGACCGGGGGAATCCTACGGCGCTGAAATTCCAGGAGGAGATCCGGGGGAATAAATTCAGGCATGGCAGCGGCAAGGAAAAGAGTCGCGGCAAGCAGAAGGAAGCGGAAATTCAGAAACCTTTAAGCGGAGACGATGTGATCATCCCCACCTACAAAGAAAACACAGTGGGCATTCAGACGGTGCTGGAGGTTCTGGCAGGCATTGTCATCGGCGCAGCAGTGATTGGGTACCTGGTTATGCCTTCCCGAATTGAGAATCTTCAGGTAGATTTTAACCAGACCATCGCCTCTTATAACGAAAGATTGTCGGCGAAGGAAGCCATTGTAGCAGCCGAAGAAAGCAAGATTGAGGATCTGGAGAAGCAGATTGCTTCCATGCAGAATCAGGTAGATCTGGCGGGAGATGAGTACGATGCCAGAGAAGAGCAGTATGCCCTTCTTTTAACGGCCATGCAGGAGAGATATGACAATGAATATCTCCAGTCCGTTCTGACCTATCTTTCCATTGATGCCAGTCTCATAGACGAGGAAACCTTCCTCAATTGCTATACATTACTCCAGGAGGAGTTTGATAACAATGCCTATGATGTGC
Organism: uncultured Lachnospiraceae bacterium; assembly: GCA_964393285.1. Classification (GTDB taxonomy): domain Bacteria; phylum Bacillota; class Clostridia; order Lachnospirales; family Lachnospiraceae; genus RGIG7193. The sequence goes on from CAYMSZ010000163.1 coordinate 1,428, forward strand.
TGATGGAGACAGGAAAGGATCTGTACAACAGCAGAAAATATGCCGATGCACTGACCTATTTTGATGCTTGTATGCAGCTTCAGGACACCTCGGAAGCCAAATACTGGATCTCCGTTTCCTACATAAACCTGGGAGATTCTGAGACGGCGGCCACATACTTACAGCGTATCGTGTCGGAAGATCCGGATGGCGCTTATACAGAGGA
>CAYMSZ010000163.1:1732-4164 GCA_964393285.1 uncultured Lachnospiraceae bacterium
AAACACGCATGACAAAGGATAACCTATGGAATGCGTGTTTTTTTATTGGGCTTTTCACCAGAACAGCCGAAAGGAGGAAGATAGAAAATGGATTCGATTCAATATGAAAGGCAGGGAGATGTGCTGTTTTTACGGATGCCTGGAGAGATCGATCACCACAGCAGCAGGGAAATCCGGGAAATCACAGAAGCCTATCTGCAGAATACAGCGGTGTACCGATTGGTATTTGATTTTGCGGATACCACATTTATGGATAGCTCCGGAGTCGGAATGATGATGGGAAGATACAAACGCATGAGAGAACGGGGCGGTGGCGTATGGATTTGGCATACGGGATATCAAATCAGGCGGATTTTGCGGATTGCAGGAATGGAACAGCTGATTCCGGAATGGGAAGAAATCCCGGATAAAGGACAACCCACAGAAAATTAAAAAAGAGGAGATCAGTATGGAGAACAATCAAGAGTGTCAAAAAACAGAAAATCCGGCAGAAGAAATAAGTGTGGAGATGGAAAGCCGATCCTGCAATGAGCAATTTGCTCGTGTCGTGATTGCAGTGTTCCTTTCCCGACTGGACCCTACCGTAGAAAAATTGGATGATGTAAAAACCGCCGTTTCCGAGGCTGTGACAAACTGCATCATTCACGGTTATGGAGGAAAAACCGGGACCATACGGCTGGAAGCCAGAATTGAGGGACGGGAAGCCACCATTCGGGTCATTGACTATGGGGTGGGAATTCCCGATGTAAAAAAGGCCATGGAGCCTTTTTTTACCACAAAACCCCTGGAGGAGCGCTCCGGCATGGGCTTTTGTTTTATGGAAGCCTTTATGGATGAGCTGGAGGTAATCTCACATCCCGGAGAGGGAACCATTGTTTCTATGAAAAAACGATTATAAGCCTGTCAGGAGATGCTGTGTATGGACGAGATGATGGAATGGATTGAGTCAGCACACAAAGGAGATAAAGAAGCCAGAGACAGGCTGGTAATGGAGAACAGTGGATTGGTATGGAGCATTGTAAAAAGATTCGGAGGAAGAGGCTATGAGTCAGAGGATTTATTTCAGATCGGCACCATCGGCCTCATCAAAGCCATTGATAAATTTGACATATCTTACGATGTAAAATTTTCCACCTACGCTGTGCCATTGATTATGGGAGAAATTCGTCGGTTCCTCAGAGATGACGGTATGATTAAGGTAAGCCGCTCGCTAAAAGAACTGGACCACAAGGCCAGAGTAGCCATGGAAGAAATGTCTGTTACCCTGGGTCGGGATCCGACTATAACAGAATTGTCCGCCAAACTGGGAGTCGAAACCACAGAATTGGCGGCGGCTCTGGAATCTGCCGGTCAGGTAGAATCCTTATCCCAAACCATATATCGGGGAGACGGAAATGAAATCTGTCTCATGGACAAGCTGGAGGAAGATCGAGACGGAGAACAGGAAACCGTAGACCGCATGGTCATCACCCAGCTGCTGGAGGGGTTAGAGGAGCGAGATCGTACCTTGATCCGAATGCGATATTATGAAGACAAAACCCAGACCCAGGTAGCAAAAATCATGGGTGTTTCTCAGGTTCAGATTTCAAGAATAGAAAAGAAAATTCTCAGATCCATGCGGGATAAAATCAACGGGACGTGACATACTAACAAAAAAGAGAATGTTTCATTGATTTTGAAAGTGCGCAGCACGAAAAAATCGAAGGTTTCATGGTATGTATCGAACTGCTTAAAAAACAAGGAAAGAGGGTTATAGAATGATGATGCAAAACAGGATGCCAAAAAAGATGACCGGACAGCTGCCAAGACAGTCTGCCAAAACCAGGTTATGGCTCATGCTGGCAGGGATCTTGCTGTTAGCAGCTATGTGGTATTGTCTCAAGATGGTAACGGCAAATAAAGAAACCTCCAGGGGAACCCTGGTGGAGCACTGCATCTGCGTGGAGGAGGCAGCTGTATGAGTTCTGTGACGGTGTATATCAAACCGGAGAAAAATACGGAGGTATACACAGAAAGAGTCTCTCTGGGGCAGGTGGCAGAGGTATTTTGTCAGGAAACGGATATTGAGAATCGCTGCAAGGCCATTACCTTGCTTCATATTCACGAAAAAAAGGATCAGACCTTTGCCTGCTCCTCCATGGATGTGGTGAAAAAAATTCATGAGATTTCTTCTCAGATTCAGGTTGTGAATCTGGGAGAAATCGATTTTCTCATCGGATATCGGGTGAAAAAAAGAAGCATCGATACCAAAGAGAAATGGAAAGCGGCAGCCGTAGGTATCATCGTTTTTTTTGGCGCTGCCTTTGCCATTATGACCTTTAACCGGGATGGAGATGTGGCAGATATTTTTCAGCAAATCTACCAGTTGATCATGGGAAAACCGGCCCAGGGAACCACTGTATTGGAAATCGGTTACTCCCTGGGATTGATGA
>CAYMSZ010000164.1:0-4148 GCA_964393285.1 uncultured Lachnospiraceae bacterium
AAATCAACAAAATTATCGTCTGACGATATCAAAAGGGAATAGCCCCTTCCGATGACAGATGACAGAACGAAAATACAAGACAAGAAAGGAAACTCTGAACTTGAAACATACAGAAAAAAGACAAGCACCTTTGAAAAAAGTTTGCCTGGGAATCCTCCTGTTCCTCCTGGCAGCCGTCATCATCCTGGGAGGTGTGATATTCGCTACCTGGCACAATGAAATAGCAACGCTGATGAGTTTTCAGCAAATCCGGGAACGGGACGATGACCATCAGGACGGTTCCGTCTATTCTATGGAAGTAAAAGGCGGATATTATCTGGAGGAATTCATTGCCCAGGGAGGTGTAAAAAGCGATAGTGAGTTAATTCAGTTTGTTACAGAAAAGATTACCAAGGGACTGATTCCTATGACCATTGAGGAATCTGAGATTGCCTGCTCCTCCTTTACGGCTGTGACAGAAGAAGGAGATTGGCTGTTCGCCAGAAATTATGATTTTTCCAAAACCAATACCTGCCTGGTGTTCACGGAAGCCAGTGGAGATCGTCATGCTACCATCTCTACGGTAGACCTGCAGTTTTTGGGATTGGATGTGGATTCTGATGTAGAGAGCCTGATAGATAAAATCACCTGTCTGGCAGCGCCTTATATTCCTTTGGATGGAATCAATGATGCCGGTGTCAGCTGTGGTATTTATATGACCTATCAGGGAGAAGAAACGGTAGCGACAGACCAGAATACGGAGAAACCGGACATTACCTCCACTACCATGCTCAGACTGATCCTTGACTATGCCGATGATATTGAAGAGGCCATTGAACTGGTTTCCGCCTACGACCTCCATGATTCTGCCAAAACTTCCTATCATTATATGGTTGCGGACGCCACAGGCCGAAGCGCCATTCTGGAGTGGGTATACGGAACAGATTTGACCGATAACGACGGTTCCATGAGACAGCTGGTGGTCACTTACAGCGATGACGATGCCTATATCGGAGAGGAAGAAGGCGATGCAGCGTATCAGTGGATTACGAATTTCATCCTGCAGCCCGGCTACTATGAGGATGATAGCGAGAAGAAAGGACTGGACCGCTATGAACAGCTGTATGAAGAGCTGAAGGCTACCGATGGTGTTGTGGCCGATGAGCAGGCTGCCATGGATATTCTGGCCACAGTGGGAAGACGATCCTGGAAAAATGATGACGGAAATGGTTGTACCGTACATAGTGTTGTTTACAACCTTACGGATAAGTCCGTTATGTGGATTCCCAATGAGCATTACGATGATCCGGCAGCAGTTCTAACCTTCCGGTTGGGGCAGTAACCGGGCAATATAAAAATCTGCATGAATATTTATACAATCAAAAAACAATAGCAATGAATATTTATGCTTGCAATTTCTCTCCTCCCGTGATATAGTATGTACCAACATGAAAACAGGGCTGTGAGACCTGCATCAGATCCATCTGAGGAAAGACGGTATGAAGAAAAGGAGCAGGGTGAGGCAGTCAGAAAGAGGAGAATTGGTTATGAAAAAGATTATGGCAGGATGTCTGGCAGCAGTAATGGCTTTGTCCATGCTGGCAGGCTGTAGTTCCAATAGTACAAGTGCGGTAAAGGTCATTGATATCGATCTGACCCAGGAGGAGTATGCATTTGGTGTAGACAAGGAACAGCCGGAATTGCTGGAACAGGTAAATACATTTGTTGCAAGGATCAAGGAAGATGGCACCTTGGATGAGATTTGTGAGAAATATTTTGGTGACGGAGAGCCTGTGGCAGTACAGTCTGCACAGTTGGACAGCACCAAGGATCAGCTGGTGGTAGCTACCAATGCTGCTTTTGAGCCTTTTGAGTACATGAGCGGTGACAGCTATTACGGAATTGACATGGAGATCGCAGCCATGTTAGCAGAAGAACTGGGCAAGGAGCTGGTGATCCAGAACATGGATTTTGATGCCGTTTGCCTTTCTGTAGGTCAGCATAAGTGCGATATTGCCATGGCAGGTCTGACCATCAATGAAGAACGGGAAGCGTATGTTACTTTTTCCGAGTCCTATTATGAGGCTTCTCAGAAGCTGGTAGTAAAGGGTGATGACACTACCTTTGACAGCTGCACAGATGCTGCTTCTGTTGAAGCTTTATTAGCAGACTTGACAGCTTCCGATAAGATTGGCGTACAGGCTGGCACCACCGGTCAGTTCTATGTAGAGGGCGATGCAGACTGGGGCTTTGACGGACTTCCTGCTACCTGCGTACCTTACAAGAACGGCTCCCTGGCAGTACAGGATCTGATCAACGGAAATATTCAGTATGTGATCATTGATGCTGCACCGGCCAAATGCATTGTAGAGGCCATTAACCAGATGCAGTAAACATGTGAAAGCATATGCGGACAGCGCCTGAGCTGTCCGCTTTTTGGCTATTTTGTAACCAAAAGTGAGACGCGAGACAAGACAGGAGAGAAAATGGGAAATTTTGCTGTAAAGTGGGCTAAATTTGTAGATATATTCCTGAACCAGAACGGATATGTGAAGGTGCTTCAGGGACTCCAGAATACGATGATTATTGCAGTCAGCGGATTGATTATCGGTATTCTCATCGGTACGGTGATTGCCACTGTCCGGGTCATACCGAAATATAAAATGCTGCCCCGGGTTCTGAACGGGATCTGCAGCTTTTATGTAGGTCTGTTCCGAGGAACCCCTATGGTGGTGCAGCTGTTGGTTTTTTACTATGTACTGCTACCTATATTAGGGGTAAAAATGACGGGAGTGCAGGTGTCTGTCATGGTATTTGGCTTAAACAGTGGTGCATACATTTCAGAAACCATGCGCAGTGGAATTCAGTCAGTAGACGGAGGCCAGCTGGAGGCCGGACGGGCAGTGGGATTGAGCTTTGCCACTACTATGATGAAAATCGTCATTCCCCAGGCAGTGAAAAATATTCTGCCGGCTTTGGGAAATGAATTTATCGCTTTGATTAAGGAAACCTCTGTAGTCAGCTTTGTAGGTGCTGCCGATTTGTATGTAGCCTTTAACTATATTGGCAGTAACAGCTATGAGTTCATGGTTCCCTATCTGGTTATGGCCATCATCTATATCGTGCTGGTTATGATCATTTCCCTGCTGATTAAATGGATGGAAAGGAGGCTGAAGAGGAGTGATAGACGTAATTGATCTGAAAAAGAATTTTGGCAATGTGGAAGTATTAAAAGGCATCAATGTGACCATCAATCAGGGAGATATCGTTGTTGTCATCGGCCCCTCCGGATCCGGCAAAAGTACCTTTTTGCGGTGCTTAAACTGCATGGAAGATCCCTCCGGCGGCAGTATTATTTTTAATGGGGTAAATATTGCAGATATGAAGGTGGATATCAATGTCCATAGAAGACATATGGGCATGGTATTCCAGCATTTTAACCTGTTTAACAATAAGACCGTTATTGAAAATATTATGTTGGCTCCCGTATTGGTACGAAGCCAGGAGCTGCGGAAAGCCCGTTTACACAATGTGGGCGCAGGCATCCGGAATATTTTTGCAGGTAAGGATAAGAAGGAAGCCCCCATTCCTATTACCACCACCAGGGCCCAGATTAAAACCCAGGCCAGAGAAGAAGCCATGGCTCTGTTAAAGAGAATCGGTTTGGAGGAAAAGGCAGATGTCTATCCCTCCACCCTGTCCGGCGGTCAAAAACAGCGTGTCGCCATTGTCCGTTCCCTGGCTATGAATCCGGATGTGATTTTATTCGATGAGCCAACCAGTGCTCTGGATCCGGAGATGGTAGGAGAGGTGCTGGATCTGATGAAAGATCTGGCCAGAGAAGGCATGACTATGGTGATTGTAACCCATGAAATGGGCTTCGCCAGAGAGGTGGCCACCCGGGTTCTTTTTATGGATGACGGGGTGATTTTGGAGAGCGCTCCTCCAGAGGAGTTCTTTGCTCATCCGAAACAGGAACGAACCAGAGAGTTCTTATCCAAAGTGCTTTAAAAGGAAAAGGGATACCAGCTGCAAGCCCTGGTGGTTTTGCCAGCTGGTATTGTTGATTTTGATTGTTTTTGCAGACAGAGCAGTGTATAATAAACCCATTGGTTTAGAAAGCCCGAGAGGGTAAGAACACATGGAAAGGGAGGGAGAGCCGTGATAGC
>CAYMSZ010000165.1:0-4094 GCA_964393285.1 uncultured Lachnospiraceae bacterium
TCATTGTATCATAAATTGCGAAGTCTGTGGGACTTAGATTGGTTTTTGTTCCTGCTTTCTTTTCTTCTCTTCTTCTGTTATACTAAAAACCATAAGTGGACCGAAACAGTCTACCGGTCTGCTACCATTTTCTATATAGGAGGAGTTTGATTATGGAACTGCGTATGAGAAAAGATGTTCCCGAAGAACTGACCTGGGATCTGTCCCTGATGTATGCCACAGAAGAGGACATGTATCAGGATGCCGATCAGGCAAAAAAGCTGGCCGATGAGATGGAGAAAAAATACAAGGGCAACCTGACGACCCCTGAAATCATCAATGCCTGTCTGGATGAGTATCAGCATTTATATGAACTCATCACCCTGGTAGGTCACTACTGTGATCTGGCCGTATCTGTAGATTATTACGATTCTCATAATCAAGAGCGAAATGCTAAAATCAGTCATCTGATTTCTGATATATTCAGTCAGTTGAGTTTTATTGAAGGGGAAATCAGTGAACAGGATGAAACGGTTTTACAGGATACCATTGAACTGGCTACCGGAAATAAGCTGTATCTGAAGGATCTTCTGCGAAGCAAACCCCATCGTCTGCATCCGGAGACAGAAAAAGCCATGGCCTCCTTATCTCAGACCATCCATGCTCCTTATCAGATTTACAATATGGCCAAGCTGGCAGATATGAAATTTGATTCCTTTACGGTAAACGGAGAAACCTATCCTTTGGGATATTCTCTGTTTGAAGACAACTATGAGTATGATGTCCACACCGATGTCCGCCGGGCTGCCTTCCAGAACTTTTCATCCAAGATCCGTCAGTACGAAAATGTAACTGCTGCCGCCTACAATACTCAGGTGCAAACAGAAAAGACCATGGCTACCCTTCGTGGTTTTGATTCTGTATTTGACAGTCTTCTTTTCGATCAAAAGGTTACCCGGGAAATGTATGATCGCCAGATCAATCTGATTACAGAAAAGCTGGCTCCTCATATGCGCAAATATGCCCGCCTGTTAAAGAAGCTTCACCATTTGGATCACATGACCTTTGCCGATCTGAAGATCGCTGTCGATCCGGAATATGATCCCCGTGTTACCATCGAAGAGTCCAAGGAATATATCAAAAAAGGTCTCTCCGTCATGGGTGAGGAATATGTGTCCATGATCCAGGAAGCCTATGACAAGCGTTGGGTTGATTTTGCGAAAAACCAGGGCAAATCCACCGGTGGCTTCTGCGATAGCCCTTATGGAAAAAATTCCTACATTCTGTTGTCCTGGAATGACCGTATGGCAGATGTATTTACCCTTGCCCATGAGTTAGGCCATGCCGGTCACTTTAAATCCTGCAACAGCACCCAGTCCATCTTTGATACCAATGTATCCACCTACCTGGTAGAGGCTCCCTCCACCATGAACGAGCTGCTGATGGCGCACTACCTGTTAAAGACCAATGATGACAAGCGTTTCCGCCGCTGGGTACTGTCCAGCATGATTGGTCATACCTACTATCACAACTTCGTTACCCACCTGATGGAGGCTGCTTATCAGCGTGAGGTTTACAAGATTGTGGATAACGGCGGCAGTGTCAATGCCGACACCTTATCCTCTATCATGAAGAGCACTCTGCAGAAATTCTGGGGTGAGGATGTAGAGATCATAGACGGCGCCGAACTGACCTGGATGCGTCAGCCTCACTACTACATGGGATTGTATTCCTACACCTACAGCGCCGGTCTCACTGTTGCCACTCAGGCATGTAAGCGTATTGAGAAGGAAGGACAGCCTGCTGTTGATGACTGGAAGAAGGTTCTGGCTGCCGGCGGTACACTGGATCCTGTTGGTCTGGCTGCCCTGGCAAAAATTGATATCACTACCGATGGACCTTTGCTGGATACCATCCAGTATATCGGAAGCATTATTGATGAAATCTGTACTTTGACTGAGGAATTGGGAGAATAAAATTTCTCTCAGAAATGACCAGGGGCCAAATCGCATTCCATGCAATTTGGCCCCTGAATATTTTTATCTCGTAATCCTAATGTAACAGGCTGCTCTTACCACAGCTTTTCCGGGTTATAAATCAGGTTTGCAAAGCCTCCGTCTTCCCGTTCCAGCCTCTCATTTACCTTCTTGGCAATCAGTCCCTTCATTCCCATAAACGCAAAGGGAATTTCATCAGATTGCCCCTTTAAAACCTGGTCACATACTTCCTGCATTTCCTGGAGTATTTCCGGAGAAGCATCCACAATGCGATGCATCAAAAATGTCCGGTCATACCGACCTGCCAGTAACTTTGCAATCCGATTTACCTGCTCTTTGTATTCTGCTACAGAGCTACAGTTTTCATCAAACAAGAAGGTGGCGTTGTTGCAGCTATCTCCCAATACCAGTATTCTTTCCTCCCGTACCAAAAAAATCATGGTTCCTTTGGTGTGTCCAGGCAGGCCATACACTTCTATATGAATGTCTCCCAGATCAAAAACCATTCCCTCTTTCAGTTCCTGAAAGGGATAATCCGGCGTAGGAGTCACATATTCGTCTTCTTTTATTTCTCCAATCTTATCCCCGATATTCCCTGCGATGTATCCCTTTCGTGCTTCCAGGGAACACTGGCTTTGATACAGGGGGATATCTGCCGGATTCATATACACTTCTTCAAACTCCGGTGCTCCCATGGCATGATCAAGATGACCATGGGAAAGCAAAACCGTAATGGGTTTTTCCGTCAGAGCCGTCACAAATTCATGTAAATGTCCAACGCCCAGGCAGGTATCCAGTAGTACAGCCTTTTCATTTCCTTCAATCAGATACATGATTTCTCCGGATATGCTGCGAATTGCCGTCACATGTTCCGTTATTTTTTCATTGGTATAGTATTTCATTTTGCCCCTCTCCTCTTAGGATTTTTTGGTTTTTCGATCTCTTTCGACATTATCCACATTTTTTTGTGATTTTCATGTGGGATTTTCCACCTGCTCGTCCACTCTTTCTTTTTTGATATCCACATTATCCACTATGTTATCCACGATTTTCACAGGATTATCCACATTTATTTCTACATTTTCCGGGAATCCCTCTGTGTTATCCACTTATGCGTCATACTGCTTCCAGAAATCTTTTACGGCATTCTCATACCTCTCTTTTTCCAGGCAGTAGCTCATGCAATGGTCAGCCCCCGGCACAATCAGCAGTTTTTTGGGACCTTTGCAGGCTTCATAGTTGGCATAGGTCATTTCGATGGGGACAAAATGGTCCTCTGTGCCATGTATGAGCATAACAGGTATCTGATTGTTTTCCAGTGCTGTGGTGGTGGAATATTCTTCGGTTCCCACCTGGATTTTCTTTTTGCAAAGTTCATCGGCCACTATCCCACGAATGCCGTAGGCAATGTGCAGATTTTTGTTTGCCACATGTTTCCAGATGTCATGGAGGGAGGTAAATCCACAGTCTGCCGCAATACCGTGAACCTGAGGGGGCAGATCCAGTCCTGCCGCCATAAGAACAGTGGTAGCTCCCATGGATATTCCCGCCAGATAGATGGGAATCTGGCTGCCGCACCGCTCACTCACCCAGTGAATCCAATCCAGACAATCGTAGCGTTCCATCAATCCGAAGCCCATATATTCTCCGCCACTGTTATTCTGTCCACGCTGCTCCGCATACAACACACTGCATCCATTCTCCTCCCAGAAATCCGCAATCAGTCCGAAATCCTGATTCCAGGAAGATCTCCAGCCATGCATGGCAATGATGACTCTTTTTGCATTGTCCTGTGGAATCCAATGTCCAAACAGTGTGATTCCATCATGGCTTGTCAATTCTATGGTTTCGCTATCCTTCTCTGCTAATTTTGCTGCTGCTGCCCGTCTGGCTTCCTGAAAGGGATTTTCTCCCTGGGAACCGGAGATGAATCGTCCTGCCTTTTCCGCAGATTTCGGTTTTTCCCGATCCATGGCTAAATTGACAAAATATTTGGTCGTGCCATAGGCTGTGGCAGACGCTACCGCTGCGGAAATTGCCGCAAGTCCGGTGACTTTGGCTATTCTTTTGATCTGTCTTTTCATTTTGAGGCCCCCTTTCCCAAATACCTGCATTCCA
>CAYMSZ010000166.1:0-4088 GCA_964393285.1 uncultured Lachnospiraceae bacterium
GGGCGAGACAGGAGTTATATTACCACTCCTTAAAAAATATGTCAACAGCTTTTTTCAATTTTAGCAAAATTTTTCGGTCACTTTTTTCTGGTAAACTTTTATCCAGGTTTCTTCCTATAGAGACTGCTGTCTTCTTTTCAAAAGGAGCTCTGCTATGATGATATCTTCCGGCGTGGTGATCTTGATATTTTCATAGTCTCCCAGGATCATCTTCACCGGTGCTTCCATATAGGTTTCCACTACCATGGCATCATCTGTGATCTGCTCTTTGCTTCTTTCATCGGCATACATGATCCGGTATGCCTGAGAGATCAAAGCATAGCTAAAGGCCTGAGGAGTCTGAACTGCCCACAGATTTTTCCGTGGCGGAGTCTTGGTTGCATAAAGTTCCTCATCTACTATTTTGATGGTGTCCTTGGAAGGGACTCCCACTGCAACAGACCGGTAGTGACGGACATCCTTTATGACTGTTTCAATCAAAACGGGAGTAATCAGTGGTCTGGCTCCGTCATGGATCAGCACATAATCTGTCTCCTGACAGGCTTTGATTCCGGCATAGGCCGAGTCAAACCGTTCTTTTCCGCCTGCTACGACTGCGGTCACCTTATCCAGCTGGTAGCGGTCCACGATTTCTGTTTTTACATAGTCGATATCCTGTTCTTCTGTTACAACAATGATTTCATCTACGCTGCTTTCCTGGAATGCGTGAATGGAATAATAAAGAACCGGCTTATCCAGAATGGTCATATACTGTTTCTTTACCTGGCTTCCCATCCGTTTGCCCTGGCCTGCTGCCAAAATGACGGCACTTACCTTAACAGTCTCCATTGCCTTCTTCCACCTCTCTGCCTCCTCATCCGTAAGGATGTACGGCATTCCAAAACCTCCCTCAAAAAGCATATTCTGTTCTCCTCCCGTCTATCTCACACAGAGATTCTTATTTGTCGTAAGCATTTTCTATCTTCCCGAATCTTATCGTTCTCCTAATTTTAAGTTTGGTACGGCATTTAAGTCCAATCCGGAGCGAACCCCTTTTTGGTACTCATAATAAGCTGCCACGCCGATCATGGCTGCATTATCAGTGCAGTACAGAGGTGACGGATAGTAGACCCGGTATCCTCTCCTGGTGCAGGCTTCTTCCATACCTGCTCTGAGAGCGGAATTGGAAGCGACTCCTCCTGCCAGCACGATCTGATCGGTTTTGAATTCTTTCATAGCTAACATGGCATGAGACACCAGGGCTTCCACCACTGCATTCTGGAAGGAAGCTGCCAGATCTGCCTTGCAGATCTCCTCTCCTGTCATCTGGGCTCTGTTGATATAGTTTAAGACAGCGGATTTTAAGCCACTGAAGCTAAAATCGTAGGGATTGTCCCCCACCTTGGCCTGCGGGAAGGTAATGGCATGAGGGTTTCCTTCCTTTGCCGCCTTATCGATCTTCGGTCCTCCGGGGTATCCCAGGCCAATGGCTCTGGCTACCTTATCAAAGGCTTCTCCTGCCGCATCGTCTCTGGTTCGGCCAATGATTTCAAATTCTCCGTAGTCCTTCATCCGTACCAGATGGGTGTGTCCTCCTGATACCACCAGACACAGGAAGGGCGGTTTTAATTCCGGATGTTCAATAAAATTGGCACAGATGTGTCCCTCAATATGATGAACCCCGATGAGAGGCTTATTGGTAGCAAAGGCGATGGCTTTGGCCTCCGCTACTCCTACCAAAAGGGCTCCTACCAGACCAGGGCCATAGGTGACGCCGATGGCAGTGATGTCATCCAGGGTCACCTGGGCATCTGCCAGGGCCTGGGTAATCACAGGATTGATCTTTTCAATATGCTTGCGGGATGCCAGTTCCGGCACCACCCCTCCATACAAGGTGTGAAGGGCAATCTGGGAGGATATCACATTGGATAGAACCTCTCTGCCGTTTCGTATCACCGCCGCAGCCGTCTCGTCACAGGAGCTTTCAATGGCCAGAATCAGGACATCTTCTTTGCTGCCTGACTGATTGCCATCTGTCTTATCATTTTCCATCTGTTCCTGCCTTTGGATCTGTTCCATAGTGTTCCTTGCTGTTTCTTCCATATAAAGTGCGCTGCTCCTATTTTCCGCTTATGATTTCTTACTGTTCTTCTTCAAAGTGCAGTTCCACTGATCTTCCGTCCTTCGCCGTATAGCTGCGAGGAAAAATCTGACGGACTGCATCGATATACTGCTCCGGTCTCTGAAGAGAGGGGCTGTAATGGGTCAGCCACATTTCCTTGCAGTCGGCCTGTCTTGCCAGCTCTGCTGCTTCATAGAAGGTCATGTGCTTATGCTCCTTGGCCTTGTCTAATTTATCCGGTTCTCCATACATTCCTTCACAGATAAAAAGATCTGCTCCTGCTGCCATCTCTGCAATCACAGGTACCGGTCTGGTGTCCGTAGAGTAGGTAACCTTTAATCCTTTTCTGGCAGGACCCATCACCATATCCGGGGTATAGGTCATCCCATCCTCCTGGATGGTCTCTCCTTTTTGGAGACGATTCCAGAACCGAAGGGGAATGTCAGCTTCTTTGGCCTTTTCCACCTGAAATTTTCCTGCCCGTTTCAGCTCAATGCTGTAGCTGTAGCAGACAATATTGTGCTGAACCCGGAAGGCTGTCAGGGTATAGGGTCCTATCTCTATCTCCTGCTGCCGCTCTGTCAGCTCTATGAATTGAATCTCAAAGGGCAGCTCCGGAGCAATGACCCGGAGGGAATTTACCACCCGTTCCACGCCTTTGGGGCCTATGATGGTCAGGGGCTCTGTCCGTTCTGCATTGCCCATAGCCAGCAACAATCCCGGCAATCCGCTGACATGGTCAGCATGATAGTGGGTCAGGCATATAACATCGATGGGTTTAAAGCTCCATCCCTTTTCTTTTATGGCGATCTGGGTGCCCTCTCCGCAATCGATGAGCAGGTTGCTTCCCTCGCATCGAACCATCAGGGAAGTGAGCCAACGGTAGGGCAGAGGCATCATGCCTCCGGTCCCCAGCAAACAAACATCTAACATCTTTTCCTCTTTTCTATCTCGTTCTTCTATTCTGTATAGGTCAGTTCCACATCCCTGCGAATATCCGGGGGAACCACCAGCTGGCGAACCAGCTTATCATAACATGCTTCACACAATCTCAGTTCATGAATTTCTGTGTCTTTATTAGAAAAATACCCCCACTTTTTCCGGATGGTAACAAAATCTTCCCGGCAGACCCCATTTATGACAGGCCAGCTCTTCCCACAACCATTACAGGTCCACTCTTCCTTTTTCTGTAACTCCATTTTTCTTCTCCTCTGTTCCCTAATGCTTGTATGATTTATAAATTCCGCTACAACGAGACTCCATGGGCACAAAAATAACTGCAATCCTTTATTTTATGTCCACTTGTCCCTCATCTCATCATACAAGATAAATACTCAAAGGGGAAGTGGTAATATTTTCTGCATAATCCTGGCATCTTCTTTGGGATTTTGATAATAGCCCTTGCGAAGCCCTACAGAGGTAAAGCCATTCTTCTCGTAAAGGCCGATGGCCGGTATATTGCCTGCCCTGACTTCCAGATAAATAGTGGCAATGCCCTTCTCCCTGGCATCCTGCAAAAAGGCGGTCATCAGCTTTTGTCCCCAGCCCTGGCCTCTTAGTCGGGGGGATACGGCAACCCGATGTAATTCTTCTTCCTCTAATACCGTCATGGCACAGAGATACCCTGCCAGGCGCTCTGTATTTTCCCCTGGTTCCTTTTCAGCCAGAGCCCAAAGGCTGTACTGTTTTTGTTCCCATATGTTCTGACAGATTTTTCTGCTCCAGGGGTCTGAAAAAATTTCCTGCTCCATGGCTGCCATCTGATCCAGATCCGCTTCTGTCATGGGGCGAATCCATAGGGTATGTTCCGTCATTTCAGGCTCCTTTCTACTATCAGGCAATGCCATGTTTTGCGGGACCCATAGACACAAAAATAAATGTAAGCATTTATTTTGTGTCCATTTTTCCCTTGTCTCATTATATGTAATTTATCCGAGAATTGCAAGGACAAGCGGCAACTATGACCGGTACAGACTGTTCATACAGG
>CAYMSZ010000167.1:0-4052 GCA_964393285.1 uncultured Lachnospiraceae bacterium
TTACGAACCTGCCATTATATCTGGCAGGAAAAACTCGGACTTTATTATAAGGTTCCTTCTGTACACTTTTCACAAAGAAGCTTATCCGAAAAAGGTTGCTTGCATGAAGTTTATAGGATATAATGAACTAGATTCTAAAGAAGATCCCTTATGGGGAGAAGGAGGAAAGTTATGAAGAAACCTGTGTTGGTCATTATGGCAGCCGGTATGGGAAGCCGCTATGGGGGACTAAAACAGATTGATCCCATTGATCAATATGGCAATATTATCATTGACTATTCTATTTTTGATGCAAAAAAAGCTGGCTTTGAGAAAGTCGTATTCGTTATTAAGAAGGAAAATGAGAAAGATTTCATGTCTGTAATCGGTAATCGCATTGGAAAATATATGGATGTTTCCTTTGCCTTCCAGAGCTTACAGGATTTGCCGGAAGGATTCCAGGTACCGGAGGGTCGTGTGAAGCCCTGGGGAACCTCTCAGGCCATCATGTCTATCCGTGATATAGTAGATGGACCTTTTGCTGTGATCAATGCCGATGATTATTATGGTTCTCATGCCTTCCAGACCATCTATGATTATCTGATGGAACATGGGGAGGAGAAAGATCAGTGCGCCATGGTAGGCTATATTCTGAAAAACACATTGACAGAGAACGGTCATGTAGCCAGAGGCGTCTGTGAAGCCGATGAACAGGGTCATCTGGTGGCCATTCACGAGCGTACAAAAATCATTAAGACAGCTGCCGGTGCAGCTTACAGTGAGGATGATGGCGAGACCTGGGTGGAGATTGATCCGGAGAGCACAGTTTCTATGAATCTGTGGGGCTTTTCTTCCCATATGATCGGTTGTCTGAAGGAGGGCTTTGCTCCTTTCCTGCAGGAGAATCTGCCCAAGAATCCTATGAAGTGCGAATATCTGCTGCCTACCTCTGTCAGTGACATGATGGCAAAGGGAGAGCTGACTGTGAATGTACTCCATTCTACAGATAAATGGTACGGTGTAACCTACAAGGAAGATAAGCCGGATGTCGTAAAGGCGATTCAGTCACTGAAAGATAGCGGATTGTATCCTCAGACACTGTGGGAAGCATAATACGAAGAAAAATGCGGTATCTTGTGTGATGACAGGAGATACAAAGAAGGAGAAATATGGCAATATTGGTAACAGGTGGTGCCGGTTATATCGGAAGCCACACATGCGTAGAATTGCTTCATGCAGGTTATGAGGTAGTCGTTGTAGATAATCTCTATAACTCCAGCCGCAAATCTCTGGAGAGAGTGGAGCAGATTACAGGAAAGACAGTCACTTTCTATGAGGCAGATATCCTGGATCGGGATGCTATGAATCATATCTTTGATACAGAGAAGATTGATTCTGTCATTCATTTTGCCGGATTAAAAGCAGTAGGAGAGTCTGTAGTAAAGCCTCTGGAATATTATTATAATAATATATCCGGAACACTGGTGCTCTGCGATGTCATGAGAAAACATGGCGTAAAGAACATTGTGTTCAGCTCTTCTGCCACAGTATACGGAGATCCTGCTTTTGTGCCTATTACAGAGGACTGCCCCAAGGGGAAAATCACCAATCCATACGGTCAGACCAAGAGCATGCTGGAGCAGATCCTCATGGATCTTCATGTATCCGATCCGGAGTGGAATGTGATTTTGCTGAGATATTTTAATCCCATCGGTGCCCATGAGAGTGGTATGATCGGAGAGGATCCTAAGGGAATCCCCAACAACCTGGTGCCCTATATTGCTCAGGTGGCAGTAGGTAAGCTGGAAGCTTTGGGTGTCTTTGGAGATGATTATGATACGCCGGATGGAACAGGAGTCCGGGATTATATCCATGTAGTGGATCTGGCCATCGGTCATGTAAAGGCGATCCAAAAGCTGGAAGATAAGGATGGTGTTCATATTTACAATCTGGGCACAGGAAAAGGCTACAGCGTTCTGGATGTGCTCCATGCATTCGAAAAAGCCTGCGGCAAAGAGCTTCCTTATGTTGTGAAGCCTCGTCGGGCAGGTGACGTTGCCCAGTGCTACGCAGATGCATCCAAAGCAAAACAGGAGCTTGGCTGGGAAGCCACCAGAGGAATTGAGGAGATGTGCGCCGATACCTGGAGATGGCAGTCCAACAATCCCAACGGATATCAGGAATAAAATTCAAGTTGAGATCAGGAATAAGAAACAATCCCCCTTGCATATGCTATAGCAGATAGGCAAGGGGGTCTTTTTATGGAAAATTATTCGATATACAGGGACATCCAGTTGCGGTGCGGCGGAGAAATCTATCTGGGAGTGGTGGGACCGGTTCGAACCGGGAAATCTACTTTTATCAAGAGGTTTATTGATCTGATGGTGATACCGAACATGGAAGATGTCTATAGTGTGGAGCGTACCAGGGATGAACTGCCCCAGAGTGCTGCTGGTCGAACCATTATGACAACAGAACCCAAATTCGTACCCAAAGAAGCAGCGGAAATTTCTCTGGGAGATGGTCTGGAAGCAAAAATCCGGCTGATTGATTGCGTAGGCTATATGGTAGAAGGTGCAGTGGGACATGAGGAAGACAATGTGGAGCGAATGGTGAAAACACCCTGGTTTGACTATGAAATTCCTTTTACCCAGGCTGCAGAAATCGGGACAAGAAAGGTGATTACCGATCATTCCACCATAGGAATTGTTGTAACAGCCGACGGTTCTTTTGGAGACCTTCCCCGGGAGGCATACATACCGGCAGAAGAGAAAACCATCCAGGAGCTAAAGACTCTGGGAAAACCTTTTATTGTTCTGCTGAACTGTGAAAAGCCTTATGCCGACGGCTCCCTGCGTCTGGCAGGAGAGCTGGAAGAAAAATACGATGTTTCTGTTCTGCCTGTCAATTGTGAGCAATTAAAAAAAGAAGATGTGACTCATATTTTATCCGGTGTACTGGAAGAGTTTCCTATTACGGAGGTGGATTTCAAGGTACCCAGATGGATGGAAATCCTGTCTGAGGAACATCCCCTGAAAGCGGAGCTGGTGGAAGCCGCCAAAGTGGTATTCCAGAAAGGGGTAAAAATCAAGGATATCCGGCAGGGAATGCCGGAGGTAGAGAGTGAAAATCTTCTGGAGGTGCGCACGGAGCAGGTAGATCTGTCCAACGGAACCATTTCCATGGAGATGGTTCTGAATGGTTCCTGTTATTTTGATGTAATGAGTGAAGAGACAGGACTGGAAATCCATGGCGAGTATGATCTGTTTCGCACCCTGCGGGAAATGTCTTCCCTGAAAAACAGCTACGAAAAGGTCCAGGAAGCCATGGAACTGGTACAGCTCAAAGGATTTGGAGTGGTGTCTCCGGAGCAAGGAGAAGTTACCCTGGATGAGCCTACGGTAGTAAAGCATGGGAATAAATATGGAGTAAGGCTTCACGCAACAGCTCCGGTGATCTCCCTGATTCGAGCCAATATTGAAACAGAGATGGCACCGTTAGTCGGCAGTGAACAGCAGGCCAATGACCTGATCGCCTATATCCACGAAAGCAGCGAAGAAAAAGGAATCTGGTCTGCCAACATTTTTGGAAAAAATATTCAACAGATTGTAGAAGAGGGGATACAGACAAAAATCAATCAGATGACAGATGACTGCCAGATGAAGCTTCAGGATACCATGCAAAAGATTATCAACGACTCCAACGGAGGAATCATTTGTTTTATCATATGATGCCAGGGTCAAAAGGTCAAAAGACTTTGTGCTTGCACAAAAAGGCTTTTGACTTTGGGACCCGCCCAAACATGAAGAAGTAGCAATTTACGCAGTAAATTAGCGGATTCTGAATGTTTGCAGTATTGCGAGGTGCTGGACATCCAGTGGATGTCCGTTTAGCACCGACCGAAGCGGAGCGTAGATTGCGCAGCAATGAAGCAATATGTGGCATCAATCGATGGTCTCATATATTTGCCGGGCATTTCATTTATCGAATACTACATCCGGTATCTTCCGGCCCCGCTCATGCCGCTGTTACCGCCGCAGAAGAGACCGCCGCCTCCACAGCACAGGTTACAA
>CAYMSZ010000168.1:0-3966 GCA_964393285.1 uncultured Lachnospiraceae bacterium
GGAAATTGCGTAGCAATGAAGCAATACGTGGCATCAGTTGGGGGCAAAATACATTTTGACCCCAACATCAAATGATGCATGGGACAAATTGGTGTCAGAACCGGTTTCAGAATTTGAAATTTATTTTGCTTGTTCTGGACCTTGTGTTAAAATTGCATTATAAGATTTCGAAGAATCTACATATTGCTTAACAAGGAGGTATCATTTATGCAGTACAGACATGTAAAGCCTTTCCCGGAAGGCTTCCTGTGGGGTGCCAGCACCAGTGCTTTCCAGTGTGAAGGTGCTTATAATGAGGATGGCAAAAAGCCTTCCTCCATGGAGTTAAAGAAATTCCCTGACCATCTGGCCAGCTTCAAGGACACAGTAGACCACTATCACCGTTATAAGGAAGACATTGCCCTGATGGCTGAGATGGGTTTCAAGGCCTATCGTTTTTCTATTCCCTGGACCCGTATCATTCCTGACGGAAGAGGCGCTACCAACCCTGTGGCTGTAGCCCACTATAACGATGTCATTAATGAGTGCCTGAAATACGGCATCAAGCCTGTTGTTACCCTGTATCATTTTGATACCCCTGCTTCTCTGGATGAAGAGTACGGCGGATGGGATGACAGAAGAATGATCGATGATTTTGCTGCCTACTGCACCGTCTGCTTCAAGGAGTTTGGCGACCGCGTAAAGCACTGGACCACCAACAATGAGTACAACTCCTTTGCCATGGAAATCGTTATGGATGGGGATAACAATCCTTTTGCCAGCCGCTCTCACCATTTTGAGACCAAGAGTGAGCATATTAAATATGCTGCTCAGTGTGCCCACTACAAGCTGGTAGCCGAGTCCAAGGTGATCGGTATCTGCCATGCTCTGTGGCCGGATGCCTATATCGGACCTACCGTAAATACTCCTCCGGCTTATGCCCACAGCTCTGCTCCCCTGGATCAGATCGCTGTTATGGATTGTGATAATCTGCGAAACTACTACTATCTGGATGTTGCCTGCAAGGGCCATTATAATAAGATGGTTCTCCGTTTCCTGGAGGATAACGATGCCCTGCCGGATATGACTGCAGAGGATCTGGATATCATCGCAAAGAACAATGCCAACTGGATCAGCGTCAACTACTATTTCCCTGTAACCGTAGGCACTGCCAGCCTGGATGATCCTACGGTAGGCGCCCGTCCCAACGATGACGGTGGCGCCGATGATATGACTACTTACACTCTTCAAGGTGTTTATAAGGGCTATGCTAACCCGAACCTGACCAAGAGTGAGTATGGCATGGAGCAGGACCCTGTGGGTATGCGTGTGGTTCTGGATCGTCTGGCGGATCGCTATGACCTGCCTATGATCATCACAGAGAACGGCTGTGGCTGTCCTGACGAGCTGACCCCCGACGGTCAGATTCATGATTCTTACCGAATCAAGTTCTTAGGTGAGATGATTGAACAGTGCAAGTTAGCCATCAATGACGGTGCAAATCTCATTGGCTACTGCCCCTGGTCTGCCTTTGACCTGATTTCTACCCACCAGGGCATCCGTAAGAGATACGGCTTCATCTATGTAAACCGTGACGAAACCGATCTGAAGGATCTGAAGCGTATCCCCAAGGACAGCTTCTACTGGTATAAGAAGGTAATTGCTACCAACGGTGAGGAGCTGTAACGGTTCTTATTTTCTTTGATTTCCAGCCGCTGTAGCTTCCAAAAATTTGCAGTTTTTCTTAAATCCTTCCTGTGAGAATATTTTTCTGTGCAGGAAGGATTTTTTCAGGTAGAATGGGATTGACAAATCCGGGCAATCTGTAGTAAGGTCATGGAGTCGAATATGATGAATCAACGAAACAGAGAGGAAATCTATGAGTTTACGAGTCATTTTATTAGATATTGACGGTACTTTGACCAATTCCCAAAAAATCATTACTCCGAAGACCAGAGAGGCTTTGCTCTCCGCCCAGAACCGCGGCTGTACTTTGGTGCTGGCCTCCGGACGCCCTACTCCGGGTCTTGGCTATCTGGCTAAGGAGCTGGAGATGGACAAACACCACGGCATTTTGTTGTCCTTTAACGGTGCCTGTGTTTCAGATTTTCAGACCGGAGAGGTCTTCTTCGACCAGTCCATGACAGTAGAAGAAGGTCAGGCGGTGCTCCGCCACATGGCCAATTTTCCGGAGCTTCGCCCTATGGTAGCCAAAGATGATTATCTGTATGTACAGGATGTGTATTCCGGTATCATTCAATATAAAGGCAGTCCTAAAAATATTATGGAATATGAGGCTCGCATGAACCACATGAAGCTCTGCGAGGTAGCTGACCTGGCAGAATTTGCTTCTTTCCCTCTTCATAAAATTCTTACAGCCGCCAGCCCGGAATATCTGCAGGCGCATTTTGAAGAGATGCGTGCTCCCTTCCAGGGCAAATTAAGCTGTATGTTCACTGCAGATTTTTATTATGAATTCACTGCTCAGGGTATTAACAAGGCCACAGCCCTTCGCTCCTCCCTTCTGCCTCTTGGTTATAGGCAGGAAGAGATGATTGCCTTCGGCGATGCAGAAAACGATGCCCCCATGCTGGAATTTGCCGGAATCGGCGTGGCTATGGGAAATGCCACCGATGCCTTAAAAGCCATGGCAGATGAGGTTACACTGTCTAATGACGAAGATGGCATTGCCTACACCCTCCACAAATACGATCTGGTATAATATAGCAAGAAAGGAATGATTCTATGCAATATGATGTATTGATCATCGGCGCCGGTCCCGGCGGTATCTTTAGTGCCTACGAACTGGCTCACACGAAAAAAGATTTGAAGATTGCTGTCTTTGAGTATGGCGGCCCTCTGAACAAGAGAAAGTGTCCCATCGATGGCGTCAAGGTAAAGAGCTGCATCAACTGTCCTACCTGTGCCATCATGAACGGATTTGGCGGTGCCGGTGCATTTTCTGACGGAAAATATAATATCACCAATAATTTCGGTGGTACTCTCCATGAATATATCGGTAAGACGCCGGCTCTGGATCTGATGAACTATGTAGATGAGATCAATGTCAAGTACGGCGGCAATAAGACAAAGCTGTACTCCACTGCAGACTCCGAGTTTAAGACAGAATGCCTGCGCAATGATCTCCATCTGCTGGATGCTTCTGTCCGCCATCTGGGAACCGACATCAACTATGAGGTTCTGGAAAATCTCTATAACGAACTGAAAGATAAGGTAGAGTTTTTCTTCCACACTCCTATCGAATCGGTTCACCCTGTGGAGGGCGGTTATGAGGTTGTCACCAATAAAGGAGTTGTCTATTCCGGTAAGACCTGTATCATCTCTGCAGGCCGCAGTGGCAGCAAGTGGATGGAGCAGGTATGTCAGGATCTGGACATCCATACCTTATCCAACCGGGTGGACATCGGTGTCCGTGTAGAGCTTCCTGCTGCTGTCTTCCAGCATATCACCGATAAGCTCTACGAGAGCAAGATCGTATACAAAACCAAAACCTATCAGGATATGGTTCGTACCTTCTGTATGAATCCTAAGGGAGCTGTGGTAAATGAGAATACCAACGGTATTGTCACAGTTAACGGTCACAGCTACGAAGATCCTGCCAAGCAGACAGAAAACACGAACTTCGCTCTGCTGGTTTCCAAGCATTTCACGGAGCCTTTCAAGGACAGCAACGGCTACGGCGAAAGCATCGCCCGCCTGTCCAATATGCTGGGCGGTGGCGTCATCATCCAGCGTTTTGGCGATTTGATCCGGGGTCAGCGAAGCACCCAGCAGCGTATTGATGAATCCTTCCTTACTCCGACCCTGGCTGCCACCCCCGGTGACCTGAAGCTGGTTATGCCGAAGCGTATTATGGGTAACATCATTGAGATGATCTATGCTCTGGATAAGATTACTCCCGGTACAGCAAATGACGAGACCATGCTCTACGGTGTGGAAGCAAAATTCTACAACATGGAAGTATGT
>CAYMSZ010000169.1:0-1666 GCA_964393285.1 uncultured Lachnospiraceae bacterium
TGGTCATTGCCCCTACGAAGAAGACCCAGGATCTGCTGGAACATTACCGGGTTCAGACGAAGATGGATGTGGTACCCACCGGTTTGCAGCTGGATAAATTTGCAGCACCGGATGCAGCCCATGTAGAAAGCCTGCGGGAAGAATATGGCCTTTTGCCGACAGACCGGGTATTGATCTACCTGGGCAGAGTCTCCGGAGAGAAAAATATTGACCAGTTGATCAGTTACATGGAGAATATTGCCGATCAGCAGAAAAAGACCAGGGACAATCCTTCGATTAAGCTGATGATTGTAGGAGGCGGTCCGGCAGAGGCGGCTCTCCGCAGAAAGGCAGATAAACTGGTAGAAGAGGGCTATGTCATTTTTACCGGCATGGTTTCCTGGGATCAGGTTCAGGATTATTATGCGCTGGGAGACATTTTTGTGTCGGCTTCCACCAGTGAGACCCAGGGCCTGACCTACTACGAGGCCATGGCCAGCGGGTTACCTGTGCTGGCTCATCAGGATGAGTGCCTGAATAACATTCTCACAGACGGGGTTCAGGGCTATCAGTTTGTAGAGGCAGAAAGCTTCAAAGAAGGACTGATCTCCATTCTTGCCGACCTGGAGGCATTTTCAAAACAGGCCAAGGAGGCAGCAGGAGCCTTTACAGATAAGGAGTTTGCCCAGAAAGTGGAAGAATGCTATGAGAATGCCATAGAAAAAAATGGTTTTTCTATGGCACAATAGAAGAATTTATGATAGAATAGCCCTTTCGAAAAAGAAAGGATGAAGAATATGTGGTTACTTTTTACCTGGATCACCTTTGCATGCTGGGGCATTGCAGATCTGTTTTACAAAAAAGGAAATAACGGAGCCGGAGAATACAATCATATCAAGACAGGTATTCTGGTAGGCGTAGTCATGGGAATCCATGGAACGATTTATCTCATGACCAATCATGTGGAGATTCGCCTTCTGGATATGGTGAAATATTTGCCGGTTTCCCTTTTGTATATTTCCAGTATGGTAGTAGGCTATCGAGGACTCAAATACATTGAGCTGTCTATCTCCAGCCCTATCCAAAACACCAGCGGTGTCATTACCGGCATTTTGCTGGCCGTCGTATTTCACGAAGCCCTGGGTACGGCAGCCTGGGCAGCCATTGTGCTGATTTTCATTGGCATCTTTGGGTTATCCCTGTCTGAGCTTCGGGAGAGCAGGGAGGAGCGTCGCGCCTTCCACAGGGAGAATACCAAAAGCCGGATCTTTTTCCTGACCATTTTGTTCCCCTTGTTTTACTGTCTTCTGGATGGTGTAGGTACCTTTTTGGATGGCATCTACCTGGATCAGCTGGAACTGATCAGTGAGGATGTGGCGCTGGTAGCCTATGAGTATACTTTTTTCCTCTATGCTCTGGTATCCTATTTCTACCTGAGACATAAGAAAGAGAAGCTGGATTTACCCAGACAGAAGGACAAAATACTGGCGGCAGTGTTTGAAACAGCCGGACAGTTTTTCTATGTCTATGCCATGAGCGGCAACTCTATCATTGCTGCACCTATCATCGGTTCCTATTGTGTATTGTCATTGATTTTGGGACATATTTTCCTGAAAGAAAAGCTGTCCAAAGAAGGATATCTGGAGATAGGACTGGTAATCGCCGGTATTGTGATCCTTTCCTTCCT
>CAYMSZ010000169.1:1766-3945 GCA_964393285.1 uncultured Lachnospiraceae bacterium
ACGCAATACATAGTATTAAAAACTATGTATTGCGTTTTCTCTTTGTATCTGTTACAATCTGTAGAGAAGTCCGGGCAGGATTGTCCTGCCGGAGAGAGCAGAGCATAAGGGAGTTGCGAGAATGTTTGAGATTTTTGTAGATTCGGCAGCAAACCTGCCAGCAGAACAGGTGAGAAAGTATGGAATCCAGGTGATTTCTTTTGAAAATGAAGTAAACGGCAAAAAGCTGGTCAATTTTGATATCAGCCTGACGCCGGAAGAGGAGAGAGCCAGAGGAAAGGAATACTATGATGCC
The DNA here is from genome assembly GCA_964393285.1 of uncultured Lachnospiraceae bacterium. GTDB lineage: Bacteria > Bacillota > Clostridia > Lachnospirales > Lachnospiraceae > RGIG7193. Next base: position 2,062 of record CAYMSZ010000169.1, read on the forward strand.
ATCCGCGCCGGAGCAGAGGTAAAGACCTCCTTGATCAATGTAGGACGCTTTATAGAGGAGTTTCAGCCCACCTTGGATGATGGAAAGGATGTGCTGTATATTTGCCTGAGTAAAAATATCAGCGGCACCTATAATGCAGCCAAGCTGGCTTCTGAAGATCTGAAGGAGACCCATCCGGACAGACAGGTACTTCTGGTGGATTCTCTCAATGCCTCGTTGGCCCAGGGCATCCTGGCGATCTATGCCTATGAGATGCGGAAGAAAGGGTACGAGATTGGCGAGGTGGCAGAGGTATTGTCAGAGACAGCTCATCATATGAACGGTACCTTTACCGTAGGAGATCTGAAGTATCTGGCCCATACCGGACGGATTCATATGGCCACTGCCGCAGTAGGAAATCTGTTGAGTATCAAGCCGATCCTGAGAGGAAATAAGGAGGGCTTTATTGTCCAGTTCAGTAAGTGTCGTGGCCGGAAGAAGTCATTGGACACCCTCATCGATCTGGTATGTGAAAATATCGTAGAGCCGGAGAAGCAGATCATAGGAATCGCCCACGCAGATGCCTATGAGGATTCCCTCTATGTCATGGAAAAGATTCAGGAGCGTGTAAAGGTGAGAGAGTTTATCAACACCTCCTATGACTATTGCACCGGCTCCCATGTAGGCCCGGATACCATTGCCATGTTCTTTATCGGCTATGATCGAGAGCTGGGAGGAAAGCCGGCAGACGGACAGGGACTCCATCAGAAGATTTTTCAGATGATCGGATGATTCGTAAATCAAAGAGAGTAAATCAAAGAGAATAACAAAACCCCCGTTTCGCGGCAGCCTGCTGTAAGGCAGAGACAGCCTGTGACGATTCGGGGGTTTTTGCTTGTTGCATTCTCTTGGTTGATTTGCCCCCGGATTGCGTATATAATTAGCCTGATAATCAGGAGAGAGAATATATGGCAGAACAGGGAATTTACTGGATACAAAAAATAGAGGATAACAGCGTAAGGCTCCTTCGGATGTGGGGTGAGACTTCCCATGCAATGGTTCCGGAAAAAATAGGGGACCGGACGGTGAAGGAGATCGGGAATTATTGCTTTGCGGCAAATAGACTGCCATCCTTAGATACGGACCAGGTATCCGTCATAGTCAGAAAGGCAGCACCGGAAGAGGTTACATCGGGACCTGTTATGTCAGACAGCAGGTGGGAAGAACCCATGAGAGAAACGGAGAATCTGCTGCAGAAAACGGAAAATCTGCTGCAGGAAACGGAAAAGCTGGCGGCAGAAATAGGGCTGACAGAACAGGCAGGCACTTACCTTCACGCTGTGACCTTGCCGGACTCGGTGGAAAAAATCGGAACCTGCGGATTTTACCGTTGCGCCAATCTGGAGAGAATTTCACTGCCGGGAAATGTCTGGGAGTGGGGCAGCGATGTGTTTATGAATTGTGTTCGCTTACGATATGTGGAGTACCGATGCCAAACGGAGGAACCGGGATGCCTGAAAGCCTTGCTTTCTCAGATATCCTGGGATGTGACGGTATCCTTTGGCAGAGAGAAAGAAAACAGGGAGGCCGTAGTTTTTTACCCGGAGTACACAGAAGGCTATGACGAAATCGGCCCTGCTCATATTTTTGAAATCTATATTCGTGGAGAGGGCTATCGGGCCAGGCAGAGCATCCGGGAGGGTCAGATTTATTTTCCCGGATATGATGGGATATTTGCCCAGGCAGTGGTAGAAGAATCGGCAAGAACCGTTAGCAGGATGGCCTGGTATCGTCTGACCTATCCGGCAGGTCTGCAGCCCAAGTATGAAAAACAGTATGAAACATACCTGCAGACCCACCAGAAAAAACAGGTGGAATTGCTGACAGAAAAAGAAGGGCTCTCCG
>CAYMSZ010000170.1:0-3889 GCA_964393285.1 uncultured Lachnospiraceae bacterium
TGTTTCATCGATTTTGAGAGTGCGAAGCACGAAAAAATCGATGGTCTCATGGCATTTGCATTTGTGCTTGCACAAAAAGGCTTTTGACTTTGGGATTTGAATATTGTAACAAACTAAAAAAGGAGTCTCCTTATGGCATTTGATGGAATTACCGTAGCAAATTTACGATACGAAATAGAAACCAACCTGATAGATGGACGAATCAGTAAAATCGCCCAGCCTGAGGCCGATGAGCTGCTTTTGACTGTAAAGAGCAAAAGCGGTCAATATCGCCTCTCCCTCTGCGCCAATGCAGGGTTACCTTATGTATATCTGACCCCGGATAATAAGCAGAATCCTGCTGCCGCTCCCGGTTTTTGTATGCTGCTTCGCAAGCACATCGGCGGCGGGCGGATCGTATCTGTGGAGCAGCCGGGTCTGGAACGAATTCTGATTTTCACTGTAGAGCATCTGGATGAGATGGGGGATGTGCGCCATAAAAAGTTAATCATCGAACTAATGGGTAAGCACAGCAATATTATTTTCTGCGATGAAAACGACACCATCATTGACAGCATCAAGCATATCCCGGCCTCCGTCAGCTCTCTGCGGGAGGTTTTGCCGGGACGGCCCTATTTTATTCCCAATACCCGGGACAAAAAAGACCCTCTTACCATTTCCCGGGAAGATTTTTTATCACTGCTGCAACAGGCAGCTCTTCCCTGTGGTAAGGTTCTGGCTTCTTCCCTTACCGGTATCAGCCAGGTGGCGGCAGAGGAAATCTGCTATCGTGCATCCCTGGATTCTGCTGCTATCGCCCAGAGCTTACGCCTCCCGGAGCAGGAACATCTGTATGGAACCTTTGAGCGGATGATGGAGGATATCCGTCAAAACCGCTTTGTTCCCAATATTCTCTTTCGTCAGGAGCTGCCGGAGGAATATGCTTCCTTTGCCCTTACCCATCTGGGAGAGAGTCACAGCAGTTCCGGAGAGCTCACCTATGAGGAAAAGGACTATGAATCCATTAGCGAGGTTCTTCGTATCTTTTATGCTTCCCGCAGCGCCGTAGGGCGTATCCGCCAGAAATCCGTAGATTTACGAAAAATCGTGCAGACGGCTCTGGAACGAAATGTAAAAAAATACGACCTCCAGGCAAAGCAATTAAAAGATACGCAAAAGCGTGAGAAATACCGTCTCTACGGGGAGTTGCTCCATGCCTATGGCTATGGAGTGGAGGCAGGAGCCAAAGAGTATATTGCCTTAAACTATTATGATGACAATAAAGAAATAACCATTCCTCTGGATCCGGATCTGTCTCCTTTGGACAATGCAAAACGCTACTACGAAAAATATAACAAGCAAAAGCGAACCTATGAAGCCCTGACCGCTCTCCTTCAGGAGACGGAGGGTGAAATCCAGCATCTGCGAAGCATTGCCACTTCTCTGGATATTGCCAAGGAGGAATCGGATCTGACAGAAATCAAAGAAGAGCTGGAGCAATTTGGCTACATTAAAAAGCACAGACAGGAAAAGAGAGGACCCGGATATAAAGGGCAAAAAAAAGAAAAACGAATTGCCAGCAAGCCCTTCCACTATCTTTCCAGCGACGGCTTCCATATGTATGTGGGAAAGAACAATTTTCAGAATGAAGAGGTTACCTTCCGCATAGCAGATGGCGGTGACTGGTGGTTCCATGCCAAGGGTGTTCCCGGTTCCCATGTTATTGTAAAGACAGAGGGAAAAGAGCTGCCGGATCGAACCTTCGAGGAAGCCGGTGCCCTGGCTGCTTATTATTCCAGCGCCAGAGATGCCGAAAAGGTGGAAATCGACTATGTAAAACGCAAGGAGGTCAAAAAGGCTCCCGGCGGGAAACCTGGCTTTGTCATTTACCATACCAATTATTCCCTGATTTCCAGCCCTAACATCCAAAATCTTACAGAAATATTGCCAAAGAAAGGTTGATTTCTTGTGGAAAAGGTGAGCAATTTGCTTTATAATGTAAGGTATGATGGTGTGATACCATTTATCAGGCAACTTATGATACGAAGATAGGATGCTTATTTAGAGGAGGAGGTTTATGGATTTTACTGCATATTACACTGGTCAGGAATTAGAAGCCTATCAATATTTCGGTGCTCACCCGGACAAGGAAGGATTTATTTTTCGTACCTATGCCCCCAATGCAGTGAATGTCACTTTAATCGGAGAATTTGGTGACTGGAAAGAACAACAGATGTTCCGATCCAAAGAGGATAAAAATGTATGGGAGTTGTCGGTTCCCCAGGCAAAAGCCGGACAGTGCTATAAGTACCGGATTCACCGCAAGGATAACCGTTTTATCGATCACTGTGATCCTTACGGCTTTTTCATGGAGAAACGGCCGGCATTTGGTTCGATTTTATATGATTTGAATACTCTGCCTGCTACGGTTCCTATGGCTCTCTCCCATTCCAATGCACTATGGGATCAGCCTTTGAATATCTATGAAATGCATATGGGGTCCTGGCACATGAAATCCAACCAGGAAAACGACTGGTACGAGTATGACGAGATTGCCAGACTTCTGGTTCCTTATTTAAAGGAGCAGGGCTATAACTATGTGGAGGTCATGCCTTTGGCCGAGTATCCCAGCGATCAGTCCTGGGGATATCAGAGCACAGGCTTTTTCAGTCCCACCTCCCGCTACGGCAGGCCGGAACAGCTGAAGCAGTTTGTGAATCTTCTTCATGAAAACGGTATCGGTGTCATCATGGATTTTGTTCCCGTTCACTTTGCTGTAGATGATTATGCCCTCTGGAGCTATGACGGAACGGAGGTTTACGAATACGATTATGCCGATGTTTCTCACAGCGAATGGGGTACCAATAATTTCAACCATGGCAAGGGAGAAGTCAGCAGTTTCCTCTCTTCTGCCGGTTACTACTGGCTGAAGGAGTTTGGTTTTGACGGTCTCCGCCTGGATGCTGTCAGCAACCTGATTTACTGGCAGGGCAATAAACATCGTGGTGTCAATGAAAAGGCGGTAACCTTTATTCAAAACTTCAACAGCAATATCAAAAAACGGCTTCCCTCTGCCATCCTGATTGCTGAGGATTCTTCAGACTATCCCGGCGTTACCCATCCGGTATGGGAGGGTGGTCTGGGATTTGACTACAAATGGGATCTGGGATTTATGAACGATACCCTGGAATATTTCAAGGCATCCCCGGAGGACCGCAAGGGAAAATATCATCGTCTTACTTTCTCTATGCTGTATTTCTACAATGAGAAGTACATTCTTCCTCTCTCTCACGATGAGGTTGTGCACGGAAAGGCTACCATTCTTCAAAAAATGAACGGTCAGTACGAACAGAAATTTTCTCAGGGACGAGCCATGTACATGTATATCTACGCCCATCCCGGGAAAAAGCTGAACTTTATGGGTACCGAATTTGGTCAGCTGAGAGAATGGGATGAAAAGCGGGAGCAGGACTGGTTTATGCTGAAATATCCTAATCACGATGCCTTCCATCATTTTATGAAGGATCTGTGCCAGCTGTATCTGGATCACGATGCCTTCTATGCTTATGATTATGAGTATAAGGGATTTGAATGGCGGGACTGCAGTTCTCCGGATCGCTGCACCTATGCCTTTGAGCGACGCAGCGACAAGCAACGGATTCTGGCTGTCTTTAACTTCTCCGACTGGAGGCAGGAGTTTTATCGTGTCCGCATTCCGGATGCCGAGAGCATTACCCTGCTAATGGACAGCAACCGGGATATTTACGGCGGTCAGGAGATCATAGATATGAATCATCCGGACAACACCGTACCGGTAACCAATGATGAAGTCATGTTCTTCCTCCCTCCCTTCTCTGCCAGATACTATATCATCCATCCGAAGAAGCGATTCAAGGATCAGGGAAAACAG
>CAYMSZ010000171.1:0-3860 GCA_964393285.1 uncultured Lachnospiraceae bacterium
TCTGTTTTTTAATCCAAATCCTCTCCATTGGAGGAAATGACCTTCTGATACCAGTAGAAGGAATCCTTGCGGTAGCGCTTCATAGTGCCCTTGCACTCGTCATCGGCGTCTACATAGATAAATCCGTATCTCTTCTTCATCTCACCGGTACCTGCGCTGACAATATCGATGCAGCCCCAGGTGGTGTAGCCCATAAGAGGGATTCCGTCGATTTCTACGGCTTTCTTCATTTCTTTGATATGCTCTCTGAGATAGTCGATACGGTAAGGGTCATGAACCTGACCATCTGCTTCCAGGGTATCGTAAGCTCCCAGTCCATTTTCTACTACCATAAGGGGCAGCTGGTAGCGATCGTAAAGGTAATTCAGCGCACTACGCAGACCCTTGGGATCAATGGTCCAGCCCCAGTCGGTAACAGGCAGATAGGGATTGGTGTAGCCTGTGGTAATATTGCCGCAATCCATTCCGGCAGCTGCGGTTTTCTTTCCTGCTACCAGGGTGAAGTAATAGCTAAAGGAAATAAAGTCTACGGTTCCCTCCATGAGAGCCTCTGCGTCCCCATCTTTGGCGGGAAGCTGGATTCCCAATCTTTCAAAGCGCTTCAGCATGTAGGCAGGATAATATCCTCTGGCCTGCACATCACAGTAGAAGGTCATCTGATGCATGAAATCCCGATCTGCCTCAATGTCTTCCGGATCACAGCTGTTGGGATAGGAGAAAATTCCGGCATACATCATGCCAATCTGGAACTCCGGATCGATCTCATGAGCCAGTTTTACTGCCTTGGCACTGGCTAACAGCTGGTGATAAGCTGCTGTCATGCGGGTCTGCTCGTCTGCATCATTGGAAATGCCGCCTGCTGTCCAGGGTGCCATAGACATACAGTTGATCTCATTGAAGGTGAGCCAATATTTCACCTTGCCCTGATATCTGCGGAACAAGGTCTCGCAATATCTCAGATAAAAGTCCACTACCTTGCGGTTGGTCCAGGAACCGTATTTCTGCAGTCCCAGAGGGGTCTCGTAATGGGAAATGGTAACCAAAGGCTCGATACCGTTTTTCTTGCACCGGTCAAACACCTGATCGTAATGGCGCAGTCCCTCCTCATTGGGCTCTTCCTCATCACCATTGGGGAAGATACGGGTCCAGTTAATGGACATACGATACACCTTGAATCCCATCTCTCCAAAGAGGTCGATATCCTCCTCAAAATGTCCGTAGTGGTCGATGGCCACATGGCTGGGATAATTTTTGCCGGGCAGAATCCCGTCTGTAATCTCTCTGGGAGTATGTACATCCCCTGCTGTCATGACATCTGCTGTGCTGAGTCCTTTGCCGTCTGTCAAATAGGCTCCTTCACACTGATTGGCTGCGGTAGCGCCGCCCCATAGGAAATTCTCTGGAAAACTCATGTTGCTCCTCCTTGTACTTTAATCCATCGGGTCTTTCAACACCGTTGTTTTTCTATGATACTATCCTGTTTCTGCTTCTATCTTGTTTCATGCATGGCGCCGGTCTGACCCTCTTCCTGCCAGCCATTCTCCATCTTGTCATACTTTCTGGCAGCTTCCTCATAATCTGCTTCATTTTTCAGGATGTGGATCTTGTCCAGATCATATTTGTGACCTCTCAGCTCCATAAAGCGATAGGCGATCATGAAGGTTGTCTCATCAAAGCGGGTAAAGAATCGCTCATTGACCTTGGCAATCTTCTCATCCATACTGGCATATTGGAGGGACTCTGCATACTGCATGACCTCATCAAAGGTCTCATCACAAATCTGGAGCTGTCTGGGGAAATCAGAGGATACATTCTGAATGTGGAACACATACAGATACACCCGGAGCCATCCTGTGGGTCCCTGGAACCATTCCGAATCTATGGCATAATTCTCCGTCATGGCCTCCACTTCCCGTTTCCATGCTTCTGACAGATAAGAGGCGTCTACAATCCGTTTGATCTCCTCCTCTGTCAGATCCAGTCCAAATTTCTTATTGAAATTCTGAACGATCCGGGTTCGCTTCGCCGCCACACGAGGCAAAATAGAGCTGCTGACCTTAGCGGCTGTTTTATTTGTGCCGGCAGAGCCGGAGAAAGTGCGGGTAGTGGTTCTGGTCTGCTCCCAGGTCTGGTTGCTGCTGTAGCTTCCTCCCCTTGTCTGCTGATAGGTGGTTTCCCGCCACTGGCGGTAGTCCTCATTTTCCTGCTGCTGGGTTTTCTCTGATTTTTTCTTTTTCCTGATCAACAGTACAAAGAATCCGATCAGAAACACAACCGACCAGAGATCTTCAAATCGGAAGATAGAACTTAATACGGACATCAAAATTCCCAGTCCGAATATGGTTTTGAAAATATCACTTTTTCTTTTGTCTTTGGATAGAATCATATATATTCCCAGCAGAAATATCAGAAATCCCAATGTGATGTACCTCCCTATCTTTATCGGATTTATTATACGGCTTATCCCCCATAAAGACAAGTAGACAAATCCTATTGCTTTTGAACCTTTACCGCAGGGACAGGCTGTTATTCAAAACCAGCGTGCTGTATAAAAACAGTACGTCCTGATTTTCAAAGGAAATGAAATTTCCCAGGGCACTGCTCTGAATGTAGCGCAAATCTACCAGGGTGATTTTGGCATAGGAAGAGACCAACAAAGGGGCCAGGCTGCTGCCAAAGGAGTCTCGAAACAGAATCAGCTCCCCATCGGTTTCTGCATTGGGATTTTCTATCACTACCAGCGCCTCCGTCCCCATAAGAAACATCTCATAAGGATCTCTGCCGGAAGCCTTATCCATATCGTAGAGCTGCCCCGGTTGGGCAGTGCCGTTGGGATAAATGGTGACGGTGCACTGATCCAGTACAGGGCTGGTCAGATAGCAGAGGGTGTCGGCTGCCACCGGCAGAGCCGCCTGCCCGTAGTAAGCCCCGTAAAAGGGGGTATCCCATTTCTCCACCGTATATTCTCCATCATCTCCGCTCCCATCTTCTTCTCCGGCTCCCATTCCGGCAAGGAGGGTTTCTGCCACCGGCAGAAGGGTCTCCTGTCTCCAATGAGGGTCTGTCCGGTAATAGTTTTCCAGAGAAAGCTGCCCCATGATATCAAGATAGGATGCATACTCCATCTTTTCCCGGATGTTTTCCACAAGGCTGTCATAATCCATGGATAAATATCCACCGGATACCGCCTGAAAGGCATTTTTATCGGGGACAACAGACAGATAGACGGCGCAGTCGCTGCCGGATATCCATTTCTCATAAACATAGCGAAACCTGTCTGTGGCATAGGTAAGCATGTCCTCTTGCATGGGATATTCCAGTTTGGAGATACTGCCTTCTGTCACATAGTAACCCTGATTATCCTTTTGTCCAAATACATATTTGGAGGATAGGGCTTTCCAGCGGCGCAGGGTGTCCCGCAAAGGGAACTGATCCATGGCATAGGATTCAAAATCCGTCATGTAGCTGCCGGACAGCAGGGCCTCTTTCGTAAACTCCGGTTTTTCGGCGAGAGTTCGCCGCTCCGTATAGGAATACATCTCATCTTTTTTCAGCCATCCTGCCAGAGAGAAGCCAAGGACCACAGCTCCTGTCAAAAAGATTACCAGGCAATTTCGAATTTTTTCCATGATCCGTCTCCTTTAAAAGCGAAAATACAGGAATGGGTTAAAGGAACCATCCACCAGATAGGCCGTGACTGTCAGTAACAGTATGCACAGTGCCAAAGGCTCTAAAACGGTCTGTAATTTTCCCCCCATCTTTGTCTCTGTGATTCCAGTCACCAGTTTGTGAGGAAAAGGGGTGGCTCCTATTCCTGCCATAAGCAGCACCAGACCATAAGAGCGCAAGGCGTACACTGC
>CAYMSZ010000172.1:0-3804 GCA_964393285.1 uncultured Lachnospiraceae bacterium
AGCAATGAAGCAATACGTGGCATCAGTTGGGGGTAAAATACCGTTTGATCCCCAACATCATAATGATGAGACATGGGACAAATGAGCACAAAACATAAAAAATTTAGCGATTGGAATCACATCATCTTTTCACTGTGTCATGTCTCAAAATATAGGAGGAGGTTCTCTATGAATTTCGTATTTATTTCCCCCCACTTTCCCCATACTTATTATAATTTCTGCGAAAGATTAAAGCGCAATGGTGTTACGGTATTGGGCATTGGGGATGCATCTTATGATTCCCTGGATCAGAGATTGAAGGACGCCCTGACAGAATACTACAAGGTAGACAGCATGGAAAATTATGAAGAAATGTTCCGGGCCTGTGCTTATTTCTCTTTCCATTACGGTAAAATCGACTGGATCGAGTCCAACACAGAATATTGGCTGGAGATGGATGCCAGACTGCGGACAGATTTCCATGTAACCACAGGCGTGGATTCGGAGGAAGTGGTCAAGTATAAAAGCAAATATGACCAGAAGAAATACTATGCAGAGGGGCATGTACCTACAGCTCGCTGCCATCAGATGGAGGGGGCAGAGGATGCCAGAGCCTTTATCAGTCAGGTAGGATACCCGGTTATTGTCAAGCCGGATAACGGTGCCGGTGCCAGCCATACATACAAGCTAAACAATGATCAGGAGCTGGAAGCTTTTCTGGCGGAAAAACCGGAAGAGCCTTTTGTGATTGAGGAGTTTGTGACAGGGGATATTTTCTCCTATGATGCTGTCATTGATTCCAAAGGAGAGCCTCTTTATGAGTCTACCACAGCCTGGCCGCCGTCCATTGCCGATATTGTCAATGAGCAGCTGGATCTGGGATATTATCATGCCGCCGTTTTGCCGGAGCAGCTGCGGGAGAGAGGCAGAGCTACCGTAAAAGCCTTCCATGTAAAGAGCCGTTTTGTCCATCTGGAATTTTTCCGCCTGACAAAGGCCAAAGAAGGACTGGGGGACATAGGAGATTTTGTAGGTCTGGAGGTCAATATGCGCCCTGCCGGCGGCTATACAGCGGATATGATGAACTACGCTCATGAAACCGATGTGTACCAGATCTGGGCAGATATGGTGACCTATGATGAGCGCCGCTACCCGGAGACAGACCATCCCCATTGCTGTGTCTATGCCGGCAGAAGAGACTGCCACCGCTATGTGCACAGTCATGAGGAAATCATGGAACGCTACGGAGATAAAATCGTTATGGCAGAACGGATTCCCCAGGTGTGGAGCGGCGCTATGGGCGACTATATGTACACCGCCCATGCAGCTGACGAGGAAGCTGCCAAAGAGATGATCCGGTTTGTGCAGCAGCAGGTATCATGACAGAAGGAGAAGACAGGAAATGAGAGAATGCATTGGACGGCAGGACGCTGTCAAGCTTTTAAAACAGTATAATCAGGATCCCTTTCATATCCAGCATGCCTACACCGTAGAAGGTGTAATGCGCTACTTTGCCAGAGAAGAGGGATATGGAGAGGAAGAGGATTTCTGGGGCATTTGCGGACTGCTTCATGATATCGATTTTGAGCTGTATCCGGAGCAGCACTGCATCAAAGCTCCGGAGCTGCTGCGCCAGGGAGGAGTAGGGGAAGATGTGATTCATGCCGTTTGCAGCCATGGCTACGGTCTGACAGTAGACATTAAGCCGGAGCATGACATGGAAAAGACCCTTTATGCAGTAGACGAGCTGACCGGCCTCATCGGTGCGGCTGCTCTGATGCGTCCTTCTAAGAGTGTTCAGGATATGGAGCTGAAATCCCTGAAGAAAAAGTACAAGAGCAAAGGCTTTGCCGCAGGCTGTTCCCGTGAAGTCATCGAAAAGGGAGCGGAAATGATGGGGATCACCCTGGACGAGCTGCTGGAACGCACCATTCTTGCCATGCGGGACTGCGAGGCTTGGATCGCTTCCCAGATGGAGCAGGAGGCAGCAGGACAGGCAACAGACACAGCAGATGAGAAAACTGCTCCGGAGAAGGTATGAAAAAAATTGATTTATGGTTAGGGATTGCCGCCCTGTTGGGCGGCCTTCTTTTTGCAGGCTGTCAAAAAAAAGAGGAAGCCTTAGATCCCAGAAAACCGGATACTGCTGTGATAGAGACCATAGAAGCAGATCCTGTTGAAAAGGAATTTACATATCCCCTGGGTTTTTATACCACCAGGACAGCCACCATCCGGATGACTTTGGATGGGAACCTGTATGCCTACTACCGCAGTCTTCCCCGTTATCTCCTTTATGAAAATTATGTCTGTTATATGAATGAAGAAAAAAACCGGGAGCTGGTGGCAGAGTGGGCCAGGCAGATGAAGGAAAATGCCATAGCCCAGGAAATCAGCGACCATCAGCTGATTCAGCAGATGATAGTCTTTGTTCAGAACCTGGAGTATGTCCATGATGTGGATTCTACAGGGGAGATAGAATGGCCCAAATATCCCATAGAGACCTTCTATGACGGCGGTGGAGACTGCGAGGATCTGAGCATCCTGTTAGCCGGTGGTCTCCGGGAATTGGGATATCGGGTAGCCTTTATTCTGTTTAATGACCATGTGGGGGTAGGCATCCAGGATGACGGTCAGATGTCCGGTGTCTATTATGAATATGAAGGAGTCCGGTATTTCTACATCGAGACCACGGCCAAAGGCTGGGATATAGGCGGGGTACCGGAGGAATACTATTGTTTGTCGGCGAAACTGATACTTGTCAAAGAATGAACTCCGTGCTAAGATAATCGGTATGATGAAAATCGGCTCCGTCCGAGATTTGGAGGAAATTGTAGTGAAAAAATACGGTGTAAATGAATTGAGAAGAATGTTCCTGGAGTTCTTCGAGAGCAAGGGACATCTGGCTATGAAGAGCTTTTCTTTGGTTCCTCATAACGATAATAGCTTATTGTTGATTAATTCCGGTATGGCGCCGTTGAAGCCTTATTTTACCGGACAGGAGATACCGCCCCGCAGACGGGTATGTACCTGCCAGAAATGTATTCGTACCGGTGATATCGAGAACATCGGTAAGACAGCCCGTCACGGCACCTTCTTTGAGATGCTGGGTAACTTCTCCTTTGGAGATTATTTTAAGAAGGAAGCTGTCAGCTGGTCCTGGGAGTTCCTCACTGAGGTGGTAGGACTGGATGCAAACCGTCTGTATCCTTCTGTGTATGTAGATGACGATGAGACCTTTGCTTTGTGGAGAGATATGATCGGTGTACCGGAAGAGAAGATTTTCCGCTTTGGCAGAGAGGACAATTTCTGGGAGCACGGTTCCGGTCCCTGCGGTCCCTGTACAGAGATCTACTATGACCGGGGCGAGAAGTACGGCTGCGGCAAGCCCGACTGTACCGTAGGCTGTGATTGCGACCGCTATATTGAGGTATGGAACAACGTATTTTCCCAGTTTAACAATGACGGCCATGGTAACTATTCCGATCTGGCTCAGAAGAACATCGATACCGGTATGGGACTGGAGCGTCTGGCTGTGGTGGTACAGGATGTGGATTCCCTCTTTACCGTAGACACCAATAAGGCACTGTTAGACCGTGTCTGTGAGCTGGCAGGCAAAGAGTACCAGGTGGATCATGAGACCGATGTATCCATTCGTATTGTGACAGATCATATTAAGTCCTGCACCTTCATGATCTCTGACGGTATTATGCCTTCCAATGAAGGACGTGGCTATGTGCTGCGCCGTCTGTTGCGTCGGGCTGCCCGTCATGGCAGAAAGCTGGGCATCCAGGGAAACTGATAGAATGGTTTCAGTTCAAGTCTAAA
>CAYMSZ010000173.1:0-3731 GCA_964393285.1 uncultured Lachnospiraceae bacterium
TCATCATTATACTAAAAATACACACAAAAGACATCATTTTTTGTGGAAAATCTCTTCTCATACAGGAGCAAATATGATAAGATGTTCTAGGTGACATGGTTATGAAAACCATATCAGGAGGAGGACATCTTGAGTTACAAAATTATTGGAGACAGTTGTTGTGATTTGACGGAAAAGTATAAAAAGGATCCCCATTTTGCGCTGGTACCACTGACGCTGCAGGTGGATCAGACATTTATTCGTGATGATGAGACCTTTGATCAGGCTCATTTTTTACGGTTGATTCGGGAAAGCAAGGAGATACAGAAGTCAGCCTGCCCCTCTCCGGAGGACTTTTTGAAGGAATATGAGGGAGAGGAGGACATGGTATTTGTGGTTACCCTGTCCCAGCATCTGAGCGGTACATATAACAGTGCAGTTCTGGCCAGAAGTCTGTATTATGAGGAACACCCGCAGAGTACAAAGAAGATTCATGTGTTCAGCTCTGATTCTTCCTGCTGTGGGGAATCCCTGGTAGCGTTTCGCATCCATGAATTGGCACAAGAGGGAGCAACTTACGAGGAAATTCTGGAGAAAGTGGGTGCTTTTCGTGACAGGATGCAGACTTATTTCGTCCTGGAGACCCTGGATTTTCTCCGTAAGAACGGAAGATTGACAGGACTGACGGCCATTTTAGCCAGTGCCTTGAACATCAAACCTATTATGGCGGGAGATCATGGTGTCATTGTCAAATTAGACCAGGCAAGGGGCATGACAAAAGGCGTCAATAAAATGTGCGACGCTGCCATAGAGCGAGCCAAGGCAGCAGCCCTGGATACCAAAAATCTGACCCTGGGAATTGTGCACTGCAATTGCCCTGAGAGAGCAGAGGCAGTCAAAGACCGGATGCTCAGCGCCCTGCCTTTTCGGGATGTGTATATAGCACCGGCAGCAGGCGTCAGCAGTCTATATGCCGGAGACGGCGGTGTGGTACTGGCCTTTTAGAGAAAACGAAGGAACAGCAGCAATTGTGAGAACGCAGGATTGTTGTTGTTCCTTTTTTATTGCCATGCACGCAGAAACAACCTTGACAAACTTTCCAGGATAAAGTTAAAATGTAGACAAAAAATGAAACAAATTTAGTGATTTGTTTCACAAGGAAAGGGGTTGTTTCTGTGAAAATCCCGGATTATATTACAGATCCTACAAAAAAAATATTGGCTCAGGCACTGGCAGAAGAGATGGAGAAAGCACCTATTGATAAAATCTCTACCTCACAGCTGTTGGAAAAAGTAGGAGTCAGCCGATCTACGTTTTATCGACATTATCGGGATAAGTATGATTTGCTGAATCAGATTTATCAGCTGATTTTAGACGATACGCTGTTTACAGTGACGGAAGGAGCCTCCTATAAGACGGTATTTTATAATTTGTATACCGTTCTTAGTACATATCCGGCCTTTTTTAAAAATGCATTGTCTTCCACAGACCATAATTCATTGCGAAATTATATTTATGAGCAGTCTTATGGATTCTTTGAGAGGACATTGGAGGCAGATGGCATGGATATGAAAGACACCTATCATCGTCTGCTTCTTACCGGATATATTACCGGATCCCTGGAAGTGACCTGTGCCTGGGCACAAAACGGAATGAAAGAACCTCTGGATATGATGTTCAAGCTTAGCTACCAGATGATGCCCAGTGAATTTCAAACCTGCATTTCCCTTTACCATATGTAAGAACAGGCAGTCATTTTTTTAGAAAAAATGGCTGTCTTCTTGTCTTTTGCAGTTTCTACAGAATGATACAAATATCACAAACTGTCTCTTGCCAAAACTTCCCACTTTGGTTATGTTTATACCATAACAAGGATGTTAAAACGATACCATGGTAAGAAAACCCACAAAGTATCCCCTTAGATGCGGAGCCAAATTTGTGACAGAATCCCATGGCATCAGAACACTGGTTATGTATAAGCGTGACATATGGAGGAAGAGAACATGTCCAACAAATTATCTCGTCGTGATTTCTTAAAAGGAACTATGGCTGGGGCAGCCAGTCTGGCAGCAGTAGGAATCCTGGGAGCCTGCGGAACAGAGTCTGATACCACCACAGCAGCAGTAGAGGCTACAGAGCCCGGTACCACTGCTCCTCAGGTAGCAGCAGAAGTAGCAGATGCCATAGAGTGGGATCGTGAATATGATGTAGTGATTGCCGGTGCAGGCGGCACCGGTGTATCAGCAGCAGCAGCAGCCTGTGAGGGCGGTGCCAAGACCATTGTCTTCGAAAAGGCCGGTATCATTGGCGGCACTACCAACCTGTCCGGTGGCGTAATGCAGGCAGCAGGTACAGATGTCCAGAAGCAGCATTCTTCTTATCAGGATGATACGCCGGAGAAGCACGCAGCAGAGTGGATTGCAGAAGGAGAGGGAATGCTGGATGAGGATCTGGTCAAGGATCTGGCCAATGGCGCCCCTGACTGTATCAACTGGCTGGCAGATTCCTGCGGCATCGAGTGGGTCAATGTATATGGTCACTGCCATGTACCTTATGTAGATGAGTCCCTGATGGCAGACCGTATCCATGTATATAAGGATGGCGGTAATTCCGGCAGCGGCGGAATCTATGTACAGGCAGTATGGAACTATGCAGAGAGCCTGGGAGCTGAGCTGGAGACAGACACCGAGGTAACGGATCTGATCGTAGCAGACGGCCGTGTAGTAGGCGTTGAGATTACCCAGGACGGCAAAACCTATAAGGTAAAAGCCAATAAGGGCGTTATCCTGGCAACAGCAGGTATCGATAATAATGTAGAAATGGCAAAGGAGTTGAATCCTCAGCAGTATTGGATTGATACCGCATATCCCGGAACCTGCCTGTGCGTAACCACCGATACCGGTGATGGAATCCGCATGGGAATGAAGCTGGGCGCTGCATTCGTAGGCGGCGGCACCATTGATTTCTGCGGCAAGACCGGTGCAGGTACCGATAACCGTACCCCTATCTTCCCTGAGTTCATTGTAAACAAAGCTGGTGCTCGTTTTGTATGCGAGGATGCCACTTATGCATACCACTATCGTGCCATCTTCCAGCAGGAGAGAGCAACAGGCGCTCCTACATACATGATCTTTGGCTCCAACGGCGGTTCTGTAGATGCTAAGGTAACAGCAACAGACGGTACTTCCTATGCCTGGTCCGGTGATGCGCTTCAGGCAGCCGTAGAATCCGGCGAGCTGCAGACAGCAGACACCATGGAAGAGCTGGCAGAGAAGATCGGCGTAGATCCCAGAGGATTGGCTCGTACCTTTGCAGCATGGCAGGAAGACACCGAAGCCGGTAATCCGGATCCCTTCGGACGTATCGAAGGCTTGCAGCCTCTGTCTGCACCCTTCTATGCATATCGTAACACTCCCTTCAACCTGGGTGCTCTGGGCGGCTTAAAGATCACCAGACAGTGCGAAGTAGTAGATGTAACCGGAGAGACCATTCCCGGTCTGTACGCAGCAGGCCTTTGCGCCGGCGGCTGGGTAGGACCTTACTATCCCGGTTCCGGTACAGCCATTATCGGTACCTGCTACTTTGGCCGTGTAGCCGGAGCCGCAGCTGCAGCTGTATAAGCTGTTCCTATGGTATTGACCTTCTTTTTGGGTCGCTGATATAAGATTCATTTCATCATGTTTTCCTCAAGGGGCTGCCGCTCCATGACTTTTCCGTCATGAAAGCGACCGCCCCTTGTTGTTGTCTATAAG
>CAYMSZ010000174.1:0-3711 GCA_964393285.1 uncultured Lachnospiraceae bacterium
TTAATCTGTGTCCGAAGCTCCTCGTCCTCAATCAACTGTCCGGCATTTTCCATGGTTAAAATCATAGAGCCGGAGGTGTAGCGCTTAGGCGGTGCCGTCTCTCCCTCTTTGATGGTCATGTCTGTCACCGGCAGCACAGATCCTTTTTTCAGCCGGGAGAGTTTCTCCAGAAGAGTTTCATCCATACCCTTTTCTTCTTCCGAGTCGGCAGAATCCTTTTCCGGATCTTTCTCTGTATTTTCCGGATTTTTCTCCTCCGGGCTTTCTTTCTTTTGAAACAGATATGGTCTGGCTACCAGCAGATATCCCGGTTCCTTTAACATCTTAAAATTGGCAAAGAAATGCTCTTCTCCAATCTGGACCTCCAGTCCATATTTCTGGTAAACTGCCGGAGGCAGGAAAATGCTCAAAAATCGTCTGACAATATGCTCATATACACGAACAGATATGGTAGACAGTCTGGACAGCTGCCCTATCCCCTGTCCGGTAGGTATGATGGCATAGTGATCGGTAATGGCCTTATCATTGACATATCTGGTCTTGGCCAGTCCCTGGTAGGCGCCGCTTTCCAAAATCTGTTCTGCAAAAGCCCGTACCCCGGGGATGGCTTTCAAGCCGCTGATATTTTTCGTAATCTCCTTGGACACAGCCGTAGACAACACTCTGGCATCGGTACGAGGGTAAGTAACCAGCTTCTTTTCGTATAATTCCTGAACCACCTTCAGGGTCTCGTCAGGACTTAGCTTCATCAACCTGGAGCACTCATTCTGAAGCTCTGCCAGGTTAAACAGTAAGGGGGGATTCTTCTTCTCCTGCTTTTTCTCAATGGAAAGAACTTTGGCCTCCACAGGACTCTGCCCCATGAGTTCGTCTATCAATTTTTGAGCAGCTTCCCTCTCTTTGAAGCCGTTTTCTTTATAGAGGGCCGGGCTCATCCAATATTTGCTTCCCTCAACTGCCCGCCATTCTGCCTCTATGGGACTATTCTCACAGGATAAAGCTGCCACGACCCGGTAAAAAGGAGTCTTCACAAACTGACGAATCTCCCTCTCTCTGCGAACTACCATTCCCTGCACGCAGGTCATGACCCGTCCTACCGATACCACAGTATGATTGGTCTTTCGATAAGAAGACAGAGAATTTCCGTATTTTAATGTCAAAAGCCGGGAAAAATTGATTCCCATGAGATAATCCTCTTTGGCCCGGAGATAGGCAGAAGCCGCCAGATTATCGTACTCTGACAAATCTTTAGCTGTGCGAATCCCCTTTAGGATTTCTTCCTCTGTCTGGGAATCGATCCAGACTCTGAGACGCTTCTTTCCATGGACACCTGCCATCTGCTCCACCAGACGGTAGATATATTCTCCCTCTCGCCCGGAATCGGTGCAGACATAAATGGTATCCACATCCGGTCGATTTAAGAGTCCCTTTACAATATTGAATTGTTTTTTTACGGAGGGAATGACCTCATATCGAAATTCCTGGGGGATAAAAGGAAGAGTATCCAGACTCCAACGCTTCAGGTTTTCATCATAGGCCTCCGGATAACTCATGGTCACCAGATGACCTACACACCAGGTCACGATGGCTTCCTCCGATTCCTGATAGCCGTCTTTTCTGGTGCCGTTTATCTTCAACGCCTTGGCAAACTCCGCTGCCACGCTGGGTTTTTCTGCAATGTATAGTGATTTTCCCATAAGTACCTTCTTTTTGTCTGATGGATTTGACGCTCCATGCTCTTTACCGTAACATTTTTCCCCAGGAAAGTCAACATCGCCTTTTGACAGAAACTTTTCACAGGAGCATGATGCCTTTTATTGACAGTCGTACAGGATTTTTTTATAATGAGCGGTATGGGCAGGGAGCCATTTTTCCATCTATGGTCTCATTGCCTTTGATATATTTCATCCCCGGAGGTACCCTTATGAAAAAATCAAGGCGTGTTTTCGCCATCATTGGCATTATTTTATTGGTAGCCATGTATCTCACCACCCTGGTATTTGCCCTCCTGGATCACCCTATGAAGAATTCCCTTCTTCTGGCATCTTTGTACTGCACCGTAGTCATTCCTGTTTTGATCTACGTTTTTTCCATGGCTGTCAAATGGTTTTCCAAAGAAAATCATGGGGAAGAAAAAGAGAAGCCCTGAGGATTCCCAAAAGCTTCTCTGAATATTTGTATCTGAAATCAGATGCCTATTCTATTTTCTCTGAATCGGATGTCGATCCGGCTCTTATCGTCTGATGATCTCATTCCGTCCGGGGCCGTTGGATACCAATGTAATCGGCACCTCTAACTCCTTCTCGATAAACTCGATGTAGTTACGGCAGTTCTCCGGCAGATCCTCATACTTCTTGATTCCGCGGATCTCACACTTCCATCCCGGCAGCTTTTGATAGACAGGCTTTGCCTTCTTTAATTTAGCTGTAGTAGGGAAATCTCTGGTCACTTCTCCGTCGATCTCATAGCCTACACATACAGGAAGCTCGTCCAGATAGCCTAATACATCTAATACCGTCAATGCTACCTCAGTCGCACCCTGGATACGGCAGCCATAGCGGCTGGCTACAGCATCAAACCATCCCATACGTCTGGGACGACCGGTAGTGGCGCCAAACTCTCCGCCGTCTCCGCCTCGTCTGCGGAGCTCATCGGCTTCCTCTCCGAAAATCTCGCTGACAAACTCACCGGCACCTACTGCGCTGGAGTAAGCCTTTACTACAGTGGTGATCTCCTTGATCTCATAGGGAGGGATACCTGCACCGATGGCGCCATAAGCTGCCAGGGTAGAGGATGAGGTAACCATAGGATAGATACCGTGATCAGGATCCTTCATGGAACCTAACTGACCCTCCAGGAGAATATTTTTGCCATCCCGGATGGCATTATGAAGATAGGTAGAAACATCGCATACATAGGGTGCAATCATTTCTCTATAGGACAGCAGGGTCTGGAATACCTCTTCCGGGTCCAGCGCAGGCTGATGATACAGGTGCACAAACAGAGCATTCTTGATGGTGCAGATATTCTCACACTTTTCTCTTAAATCTGCCTCATCTCCAAACAGCTCGCTGACCTGGAAACCGTTCTTCGCATACTTATCGGAATAGAAAGGAGCAATTCCGGACTTGGTAGAGCCAAAGGACTTACCTGCCAGACGAGCCTCCTCGTAGGTGTCCTGGAGTACATGATAGGGCATCAGGATCTGTGCCCGGTCAGATACCAGGATTCTGGGAGTCGGTACATTTCTCTCCTCCAGAGATTTGATCTCATTGATCAAAAAGGGAATATTCAAAGCAACACCGTTGCCGATGATGCTGGTTGTATGGCTGTAGAAAACACCGCTGGGCAGCAGATGTAATGCAAATTTACCATAATTATTGATAATCGTATGGCCGGCATTGCTACCTCCCTGAAAGCGGACAATAATATCGGACTCTTCCGCAAGCATATCCGTAATCTTTCCTTTGCCTTCATCGCCCCAGTTGGCGCCGACAATCGCTCTTACCATAATTGTAGTTCCTCCTTAAATGGAAATCCATATCTGTATTCACAGGCCTTCCCTGTGAAAAAATACGTACCCATTCTACCAAGTTCATCCGGGAATTTCAATCTTTTTATCCACAAAATTCAGGAAACTGTTCGATTTATTGCATTTTTTCAATAGAAAGGAGTCTTTTATGACCATCGGAAATCGTCTGCGCCGTCTGC
>CAYMSZ010000175.1:0-3675 GCA_964393285.1 uncultured Lachnospiraceae bacterium
CCCTGAGAATCTGTCACATGACCGTCATCCAGTACCTGGAGCAGCAAATTAAAGACATCCGGATGGGCTTTCTCAATCTCATCAAAAAGTATAACGGAGTAAGGATTGCGTCGAACCTTTTCACTGAGCTGACCACCCTCCTCATATCCTACATATCCGGGAGGAGAACCAATCATCTTGGAGACACTATGCTTTTCCATATATTCTGTCATATCTACGCGAATCATGGAAGCTTCATTTCCAAACAGGGCTTCTGCCAGAGCCCGGGAAAGTTCTGTTTTTCCTACACCGGTAGGTCCCAGGAATAAAAAGGAGCCAATGGGACGTTTGGGGTCTTTCAGACCTACCCGACCGCGGCGGATGGCCTTTGCTACGGCAGTCACTGCCTCATCCTGGCCTACCACTCGCTCATGGAGAATATTCTCCAGATTTTTCAGGCGCTGGCCTTCCCCTTCCTCCAGCTTTGTTACCGGTATCTTTGTCCACTGGGAAACCACATCGGCAATCTCATTTTCCGTAACAAACAGCTTTTTCTCCGTTTTTTCCTTTTCCCAGGAAGCCAGAAGTTTTTCTTTCTTTTCTTTTTTCTTTTCCTGCTTGCGCTTAATATCTCCGGCTTTCTCGTAGGCCTCTTTCTTGATGGCCTGCTCTTTGTCCTTCTCCAGCTTCTCAATCTCACTCTGAAGCCTGCCGATCTCTTCCGGCTCTGCGAAGGTAGTCAGTCTCACCTTGGAGGCGGCCTCATCAATGAGATCAATGGCCTTATCCGGCAGGAAACGGTCATTAATGTAGCGAGCCGACAGATGAACAGCAGCCTCCAGGGCTTCATCGGTAATGGTTACCTTGTGATGATTCTCGTAGGTGCTGCGCAGTCCCTTCAAAATCTCAACGGTCTGGTCTTCCGTAGGTTCTTCCACCATAACCGGCTGGAAGCGGCGTTCCAGGGCAGCATCCTTTTCGATGTGCTTGCGGTACTCGTCGATGGTGGTAGAGCCGATTAACTGAAGCTCTCCCCGCGCCAGAGAAGGTTTTAAAATATTGGAAGCATCGATGGCACCTTCTGCCCCACCGGCTCCGATAATGGTATGAATCTCATCCAGGAACAGCAGAACATGACCATCCTGAATGACTTCACCGATTACTTTCTTGATCCTCTCCTCAAATTCGCCCCGGTACTTGGACCCTGCCACCATGCCGGACAAATCCAGGGTCAGAACTCTCTTGTCCTTTACCGTATCCGGTACATTTCCACGGACAATCTCTGCCGCCAGGCCTTCTGCGATTGCTGTCTTACCTACACCCGGTTCTCCAATGAGACAGGGGTTATTCTTTGTACGCCTGCTCAAAATCTGTATAATGCGTTCAATCTCTTTTTCCCGTCCGATTACCGGGTCCAGCTTTCCTTCTCTTGCCATGGCAGTCAAGTCACGACTATAGCTGTCCAATGTGGGTGTCGCGCTGGTTTTTCCACGGCGACGGGTATTTTCCACCTCATCCCGGTAGGAGGATACATCCTGACCCATTGCCGCCAGCAGATCGATATACAGGCGCTGGATATTGACATTCATGGTATTTAGCAGACGCACTGCTACACAATCTGCTTCCTTCAGCATAGCAATAAGGATATGCTCCGTACCGATTAACTGAGATTTAAACCGGATAGCCTCCCGGTAGCTGTTATCCAGGACATGGTGGGCCTTGGGGGAGTACCCTGTGGGGTCCATCATCTGGATGGGATTAGCCGGAGCAATGAGCTGGTTGATCAAATCACTGACCCGCTCCGCTGTCACTCCATGGCTTTCCAGGGTCTTGGCAGCGACACCGGTTCCCTCTTCCAATAAGCCTAACAACAGATGCTCCGTGCCTACATAATTGTGTCCAAATTCACCAGCCTCTGTCAGCGCCATTTCCAGGGCTTGCTTGGCTTTATTGGTAAATCTTTCTTTCATTCATTGTTTCCTCCTGGTTACTGAATCTCCGGCAGATGCTCACGAACATATCTGGCTCTGGCCTCATCCATGGCATCTCCTTCCAATGGTTCTGCACTGCCAAGGGAAAGATTGGCCGGGCGAATATGCAGCATGATACCAAACACATTCACCGGCTCCCTGGCCGTCAGCAAATTTTCACACAATCCCAGCCGCAGCTGAGACAAATAAATCATTCCTTCCTTATAGGAAAGCTTTCTGGCATATTTTAATATTCCGTAGGACTTATAAACTTCATCTTCCACCTGCAATCTGTGATTGCGGAGAGCCAGGGATTTGATCTTGCGCTCCTGGGCTGTCAGCTCTCTTGCCGCCTGACTCACCAGGCCGATCAATTCCTCTTCTGTCTGTCCCAGCGTTTTCTGATTCTTAATCTCGTACAGACCACCGAAATTTTCGTTGGTATCGCCTGCCAGACCCTTAATGGAAATTCCGATGCGTCCATATTCTTCCACCAGCTTGCGGAATTGCTTTCCACTGGAAAGCATGGGCAAATGCAGGATGGTGCTGGCTCGAAGTCCTGTGCCTACATTGGTCAGGTATGCTGTCAGATAGCCATACTTTTGGTCAAAGGCATAGGTCAGCTGTTCTCCCAGCTTATCGTCGATCTGATTCAGCTTTTTCCACAGATTCTCCAGACTCTGATTGCCGGAAACCAGCTGCATCCGCAGATGGTCTTCCCCGTTTAATACGATTCCAAACCCTTCATCCTGAGATAAAATCAATCCGCAGGGCTCTTTATCTTCCAGTCTGGCATGGTTAATCAGCCGACGCTCATAAAGGGCATTTCGCTCATTATCGCTTAGCTCATCCAGGCGAATATACCGGTAATCTTCTTCCCATTGGCTGCTTGTGTCTTCCGGAAGGAAAGCCTCCTTCAAATCTTTTAGCAGCGCCAGACGGTCTTCCCGTTTCATCCGTCTGGGGAAAATCTCTCCCTCCACATTTCTTACCAGGCGAAGTCGATTCATGACAATGACATCATGCATCTGATCTGTCTCTTCATACCACATGGTCATGACGGATCACCTCCCTGGGGCAGAGTATCCGGCTGATCCGGTTTTGACCTTCCCTTGATTTTCTTTGGTTTCTTCTCTTCCTCTGCCTGCTCCAATCCACGAATCTCATCCCGATAGCGGGCTGCTGCTTCGTAGTCTTCCTCGGCTATGGCCTCCTGAATTCGGGATCGGAGAATCTGGATTTCTTCCTCTGTACTAATGGGTTTTTCTAAAATATCCTCCTGCTCCAGGCTTTCTGACCCTGCCGGACATTTGCCGGTGTGCCTGTCGCTGCCATGAAGCTGTTTCAGCTTATCGCCAATGAGCAAATCGAACATCCGGTAGCAGTCCGGACACCCAAACTCACTGTTTTTGACCAAATCCACATAACTGGTATTACAGGTAGGGCATACCAGGTTTTCCAGTTCTCTGGTCTGATTTTCTTCCTCTCTTGCTCCTCTTCCCAGAAGCTGAGACAAGATCTTGCCAATGGGATAATCGGAATCAAACAAACCTGCCAAGCCGGAATGCTGTCCGAAATCCATTTCTCTGGCACATTGGCTGCATAGATTATGTTCCGATGCAACGCCATTGATCACTTCCGTATAGCGAATATTCGCCTCACGGACCTTGCATTTTTCACATAACATTTCTAATCCTCCGCCATTTTCTATGTTCACTAACAGATG
>CAYMSZ010000176.1:0-3675 GCA_964393285.1 uncultured Lachnospiraceae bacterium
TGCCCGGGGTTATACGTGCTATGCGTGAAAAGATTATAGAATGTGGTGGTGATGTCTATTTTGACACCACTGTTACAGGCTTGCTGTTAGACGATGCCGGTGCCGCGGTAGGTGTTAGCACTGATAAAGGTGAATATAGAGCAGATGGCGTGATTTTAGCAACAGGACATTCCGCTCACGATACATTCCGGGCATTGCATAGTCAGGGCATTGAAATGGAGCCGAAAGGGATTGCCATAGGTGTTCGTTTGGAGCATCCTCAGAAATTGATAGATCAGCTGCAGTATCATTCCCCTGCCGGACGTGGAGAGTATCTTCCGGCTGCAGAATACTGCTATGTCACTCAAGTCGAGGGGAGGGGCGTATACTCCTTCTGTATGTGCCCGGGTGGTGTTATCGTACCTGCCGGAAGTGATGATAATCAGTTGGTGGTAAATGGCATGTCGGCATCAGCACGCGCAGGAAAGTGGTCAAATTCAGGAATGGTTGTTGAAATACATCCCGGTGATTTCCCTGAGTTCCAGAAAGAAGGCGCGTTGGAGATGTTAGCGTTGCAGGAACATCTGGAGAAGCATTTCTTCAAAGAAAGCGGTAATTCTATAAATGCTCCTGCGCAGTGCATGAGGGATTTTACCGATGGGAAAGTGTCTCGTAGGCTTCCGGCTACCAGCTATGCGCCCGGCATACATCCTGCTGATTTCAATATCTTACTGCCACCTTTTATTTCGTGGCGTCTGAGACAGGGGTTCCTTGCATTCGGCAGGAAATCAAACGGATTCTTGACAAATGAAGCACTGTTGGTAGGCCTTGAATCCAGGACTTCTTCTCCGATCAGAATATCAAGAGATAAGGAATCCATGGTTTCTCTTTCCACTCCGGGTCTATATCCCGTAGGCGAAGGAGCAGGTTATGCAGGAGGCATAGTGTCGGCGGCTATGGATGGTATGCGTGCAGCTATTGCATTTGCAGCCGCCGTAAATAATGATAAATCAGAATAAAGAGCAGTCTTAATATATGACAATTTTAAATATTGAAACATCCGGAAAAATCTGTAGCGTTGCTATTACTAAAGATGGTGTGCTCGAGTTCCAAGTCGATGACAAGGAAGGAATGCAGCATGCTAACAAGTTAGCACCGTTCGTAGATAAATGCATGGATGAACTGCATCGAAAAGGTGAAAAACCGGATGCTGTAGCTGTTAGCATAGGCCCTGGAAGCTATACGGGACTCCGTATAGGACTTTCTTTGGCTAAGGGCTTGGCATTCTCGTTGGGTGTCCCCTTGATTGGTGTAGATACACTAAAGATATTGGCGGTTAAAGCTATGTTTGGTCCGGTCAATTGGCAAGGTGATGAGATTCTCGTGCCGATGATTGATGCTCGTCGCATGGAGGTGTTTACTGCTGCATATGATTTTGCACTTAATGAAGTAGTACCTGCCGGACCGTTAATCCTGGATGAGAGCTCATTTGCAGAGCTTCTGGATAAGGGGAAAGTTTACTTTATGGGTGATGGCGCTGCCAAGGCTGTCAATGTTATTAAGCATCCGAATGCTCGTTTTATTGAAGGTATTTTACCGATGGCAAAAGATATGTTGGCTCTTTCTGAAAAAGCATTCAGAGAAGAGGACTTCCTGGATATAGCATACTCGGTGCCCAAATACCTGAAAGAATATCAAACAACAACCCCTAAGAACAAATTTAATTTATGATAGACGAGAAAATTCCATATAATACTTCACGCAAAAATTTGAGTCTTCCCGAGTATGGTAGACACTTGCAGAATCTTGTTGACTATTGTGTCAAGATACCTGACAGAGATGAGCGTACAGCTTGCGCATACGCTATTGTAGAGATGATGCCTACTCTTTTCCCGGAAGTTGTTGGGGAGAATGGTGACATGTCCAAGGCATGGGATCAGCTAAACATCATGTCCGGCTTTAAGTTGGATATAGATTTCCCCTGTGAGGTGATCACAAGTGAACAGATGAATCCGAAGCCAAATAAAATCCCGTATACATCTTCCAAGATCCGTTTCCGTAGCTATGGAAAGAATATCGAAAAGATGGTAGAGATTGTTGCTGATATGGAAGATGGCCCGGAAAAGGATAACTTGGTTTCGATGATTGCACACCATATCAAGAAGCAGTTGCTTATCCACAATAAGGAGGGCGTAGATGATGCAAAAGTATTGCGCGACCTTTCCATTTATTCACATGGGAAAATCAACCTGGATCCTGAAACTTACATTCTGCATGAATTCCGCGAGGCTGCTCCGGTGAAACAGCAGGGTGGTAAAAAGAAAAAGAAAAAATGAGTAGCTTTATTGTTGAAGGTGGTCACCGGCTGAGTGGTGAGATTGAGATCAAGGGCGCTAAAAATGAGGCTCTTGAGGTTATCTGTGCCACTCTGCTAACATCTGAAAAGGTCGTTATTTCTAATCTTCCTCAGATTTCTGATGTGCGCAATCTGATCAATCTGCTTGCAGAGATGGGTGTGAAAGTGAATTATATCACTCCGTCTGAATGCGAGTTCCAAGCTGATGCTGTTGATCTTGACTACATACAGAGTGACGCTTACCGTCGCAAGGCTGAGTCATTGCGTGGGTCTGTGATGGTACTGGGGCCTATGGTAGCACGTTTCGGGTTGGCTGTTCTTCCGAAACCGGGTGGCGATAAGATAGGACGCCGTCGCTTGGATACTCATTTTGTGGGTTTGCAAAAATTAGGCGCCGAGTTCAACTATAATTCTGATGATCGGACATATCGTGTCGAGGCTCCTGACGGGTTGACCGGTGCTTATATGTTGCTTGACGAGGCGTCAATTACCGGCACAGCAAATATAATAATGGCAGCTGTACTGGCAAAGGGGAAAACTACTATTTATAACGCTGCGTGTGAGCCATATATACAGCAATTATGCCGCATGTTGGTGAAGATGGGAGCCCATATTGAGGGTATCGGCTCAAACCTGCTCGTTATAAATGGTGTGGAAAAACTTGGTGGAGCTTCGCATCGTCTTCTGGCTGATATGATTGAGGTAGGTAGCTTTATAGGCATAGCTGCCATGACCGGTTCCGATCTACTGCTAAAGAATTGTGGTACTGCTGATCTGGGAATGCTTCCTGATGCTTTTGGTCGCATAGGAGTTAATTTGGGAATCATAGGAGACGATATTCGAGTTAACCAGAAGGAGATATATGAAATTGATCAATTCATTGATGGCTCTATTATGAGTATTTCTGATGCTCCTTGGCCAGGTCTATCGCCAGATCTTATAAGTATTTTATTGGTTGTAGCATGCCAGGCTAGAGGTTCGGTACTCATCCATCAAAAGATGTTTGAAAGTCGCCTATTCTTTGTTGATAAACTCTTAGACATGGGAGCGCGTATTATTCTGTGTGATCCGCATCGTGCGGTTGTAATCGGTGCAGGCAAATTTAATTCTTTGCGTGCTACTGATATGGTATCTCCTGATATTCGAGCAGGTGTCGCTATGCTTATTGCAGCTATGGGTGCAAAGGGGACCAGCAAAATACAGAATATCAATCAGATTGATAGGGGATATGAGAATATTGATGGCCGTCTTAATGCCTTAGGTGCCAAAATTATTAGAATAGAGGAATAATGATTTTAAAAGCAGATAAAATTTCAAAAAAATTCGGAAAAAACGGCTTG
>CAYMSZ010000177.1:0-3662 GCA_964393285.1 uncultured Lachnospiraceae bacterium
GAAGATGGCAGAGCACCAGAAGGCTATGAAAAACCGCGTGGAAAAGCTGACCAGACAGGCAAACAATCAAAAAGAATGGGAGAAGCTTCTCTACATTCATGATTTTATCTGTACCTCGGTTCATTATGATAAGCTAAAAAAAGCCTATTCCCACGAAATAATCGGTCCTTTGGGACAGGGCGTCGGAGTCTGTGAGGGAATTGCCAAGGCAGTAAAAATCCTATGTGATGCGTTGGGCATCTGGTGTGTGATTGCCATTTGTGGGAATAATCCGGAAAAAGGAATCAAGTACCGCCACACCTGGAATGTTGTAAAAATCGATGGGAAATATTATCACATGGATGCAACCTTTGACAATTCTCTGGGCAGGGAAGAAGAAATCCGATATGATTATTTTATGCTTTCGGATCAACAGCTTTTCCGGGACCATGAGCCTGTGATTTATCCCATACCGGCGTGTACCGATGGAGATCACTTTTACTATAAGGAAAAGAAAGTATCCTTTACCAAACAGGAAGAGGTTCGTAAACGTACCCTCCAGGCAGTGAAAAAGGGAAAAACTTTGACATTTCACTGGAGGGGCGGATACCTGACGAGAGAAGTGCTCTCGGATCTTTTGCAGATATTTGAGGAAGAAGCGGCAAAAAAAGAAAAACATGCCAAGGTATCTCTGAACTGGCCTCAGGCTGTGCTGCGGGTTTCCTTTGAAAAAGAACTGCCTCCACAGCCTGTGGAGATGGAAGATAGCTCATCCAGCGTTTATGAGGACGAATGCTCCTTACAAAGCGTTTGAAAATAGGTAAAGACCTTAGAGCCGTCTACCGTATCCGGGCGGCGGTGGTCACAACACATGCGTTCCGGGTGCCACTGAACCGATAGAATAGGAAGCTTCTCATGAGCTATGGCCTCGATGACCCCGTCATAGGAAGTCTGGATGACATGAAATCCCTCTGCTACCTGGTCGATGGCCTGGTGATGGGCACTGTTGGTGGGAAATTCCTCCCCATACAGCGGATAGAGCCAGCTGTCTTTCTGGACACGGGTCAGGTGAACCTGATCCCCTTCCTGATAGCGATGACGATCTGCCTGAGGAATATCCTGGATCAGGGAACCGCCAAAATGGACATTGATGACCTGATGCCCCTTGCAGATGCCCAGAATAGGCTTTCCTGTCTGCAAAAAAGCCTGAAGCATGGCAAATTGCGCCTGGTCCAGGGCATCGTCTATATCCACAGAGCCACACAAAGGCTTTCGGTAACGGGCAGGATTGATGTCGCCACCGCCGGGGAGAAGCAATCCGTTATAATCGGAAAAAGCAGTGTCCTCCGGCAGATTCAGGGAAACAATAGGTTCCATGCCTGCTCCCTGGATGGCTTTTATGTAGTTGTTGCAGTTCCCCGGAATACCGGCGATGAGAATGCGTAACATAATTCAAACTCCCATATAAGATAAGCTTTTTGCTGAACACAGCATAGCACATACGGACAAAACGTGCAAGGGTAGAGAAAAGTACTTGCTTTTTCTTTTAAAATCTCATATAGTGATGTTGGAATGCGTGTGACTGGCGGAAGTGGAATCAACCACAGGGAGCACGCAGGAGAAGCCGACCGCCTGGGCACAGATTAGCAGACAGCAGCAAGGAGCGTTGCTGGAAACAAGGTTCTGTTATGCCCGCGGCCCAATGATTTTACAGTGATGGTGCATCGGGATAACAGATATCCCGGTGCTTTTTTACTATGTATGCAGACAAAGGCACCAAAGGAGACACAGAGAAAAGGAGGAACACAAACATGGAGAGACGTTCTCTGGAAACAGAATTATCAACCAATTCCTACCCGGGACGTGGCATCGTGATAGGACGATCCCAGGATGGAACCAAGGCGGTAACAGCCTACTTTATTATGGGACGCAGTGAAAACAGCCGCAACCGCATCTTTGTCACAGAGGGAGAAGGAATCCGCACCCAGGCCTATGATCCTTCCAAGCTTACCGATCCCAGCCTGATTATCTATGCACCGGTTCGGGTGCTGGGCAATCAAACCATTGTGACCAACGGGGATCAGACGGACACCATCTATGAAGGGATGGATCAGCAGCTAACCTTTGAGCAGAGCCTGAGAAGCCGTCAGTTCGAACCCGATGCTCCCAATTATACGCCCAGAATTTCCGGCATCCTCCATATTGAAAATGGCAAGTACAACTATGCCATGTCTATCTTAAAGAGTAACCAGGGCAATCCGGATTCCTGTCATCGATATACCTTCGCCTATGAAAATCCGGCAGCAGGAGAAGGCCATTTTATTCATACCTATATGGAAGATGGCAATCCTCTTCCCAGCTTTGAAGGAGAACCGAAATGGGTAGAGATCCCAGGAGAGATTGACAGCTTTACAAAGATGGTGTGGAACAGCCTGAATCCGGATAATAAGGTATCCTTGTTTGTTCGATACATCAATCTGGCAGACGGAACCTATCAGACCCAAATCATAAACAAGCACGGAGGACAAATCAATGAATGAACTGGAATTAAAATATGGCTGTAATCCCAATCAGAAGCCGTCCCGCATTTTTATGGCAGACGGAAAGGATCTGCCTATTGAAGTGTTATGCGGCCGCCCCGGTTACATTAATTTTCTGGATGCTCTCAATGGCTGGCAGTTGGTAAAGGAGCTGAAAAAAGCAACAGGACTTCCGGCAGCCACATCCTTTAAGCACGTATCCCCTGCGGGAGCAGCCGTAGGTCTGCCTCTTTCTGATACGCTGAAAAAAATCTACTGGGTAGAGGATATGGGGGAGCTGTCTCCATTGGCCAGCGCTTACGCCAGAGCCAGAGGCGCCGATCGTATGTCCTCCTTTGGCGATTTTATCGCACTGTCTGATGTCTGTGATGTAACCACAGCGAAGATGATCAAACGAGAGGTATCTGACGGCGTCATTGCTCCCGGCTATGAGCCGGAAGCTCTGGAAATCCTGAAATCCAAAAAAAATGGCAAGTACAATATCATTCAGATGGATCCGGAATATGTGCCGGAGCCTGTTGAGCGCAAGCAGGTGTATGGCGTGGTATTTGAACAGGGTCGGAATGAATTGGACATCAACGAGGAATTGCTGGCAAATATCGTGACAGAGAAAAAAGAGATCCCCGCATCTGCAAAGAGAGATTTGCTGATTTCCCTGATTACCTTAAAATATACCCAGTCCAATTCTGTCTGCTATGTAAAAGACGGACAGGCCATCGGCATTGGAGCCGGGCAGCAGTCCCGAGTACATTGTACCAGACTGGCAGGCAGCAAAGCAGATAACTGGTTCCTGCGCCAGAATCCCAAGGTGCTGGAACTGCCCTTCCGACCGGAGATCAAGAGAGCAGACAGAGACAATGCCATTGATGTCTATATCGGAGAGGATTCCCAGGATGTGCTGGCAGATGGCAGATGGGAAAAGGTATTTACCACCAGACCGGAGACCTTCACCAAAGAAGAAAAAAGAGCATGGCTGGATCAGATGACCGATGTTGCCCTGGGCTCTGATGCCTTCTTCCCCTTCAGCGATAATATTGATCGGGCGGCAAAGAGCGGTGTCCGCTATGTGGTAGAACCTGGTGGATCGGTTCGGGATGATGCCGTCATTCAGGCCTGCAACGATTACGGAATGGTCATGGCATT
>CAYMSZ010000178.1:0-3617 GCA_964393285.1 uncultured Lachnospiraceae bacterium
GAAATCCATAAAACTTCTTGTCTGATTGGGTTGACAAACCCCTATAATCTTTCTATGATATAAGCATATAAAAACGAACCCGGTAGGCAAGGCTACCGCAGGGATACGGGTTGCTGCCGCAAAATAGTGGAGACACTATTCGTTGGCTAACAGGCGCTGTCGAGAGGCAAGGCATCGCTTAATGCAATGACAAGCCCTGTGATGCTAAAGCTTGTACGGCGGCAGATTTCGCATCCACCAATGTTAAGCTCCCACTGGCAGATTTTTGTCAGTGGGTTTTCGTTTTTGACGCTTATATCAATACATCAACAGGGAGGTGCCGTTATGAACGAGGAAAAGAACTATGCTGCAGAAGAAATCGAAGAGATGCTGCATGCAAAAGAGTATCGCAAACTGAAAAATATTTTTTCCGAGATGGAACCGGCCGATGTGGCTTTGTTATTTGATGAAGTACCACGAGAACACCTGCCCCTCCTGTTCCGTATTCTGACCAAAGATGTGGCTGCCGAAGTATTTGTTGAAATGGACAATGACCAGCAGGAATTCCTGATCAGTGCATTCAGCGATCAGGAGCTGAAGGAAGTGCTGGATGAAATGTACCTGGATGATACGGTGGATATGATTGAAGAGATGCCTGCCTCTGTGGTAAAGCGTATTCTGAAACAGTCTGATCCGGAAACCCGCAGACAGATCAATGAGATTTTAAAATATCCGGAGGACTCTGCCGGAAGCCTGATGACCACCGAGTTTATCAGTCTGAAGGAGACCATGCTGGTGTCGGAGGCCTTTGTCCGCATCCGTCGAATCGGTGAAGACATGGAGACCATTAACGTCTGCTACGTTACGGCAGAGACCGGTCAGCTTCTGGGCTTTGTCACCATCCGGGATCTGCTCCTTGCCAGCCCCGATGATCGGATTGACGAGATCATGGAGACCAATGTGATCAGCGCCACCACATTGGAAGATAAAGAGGATGTGGCACAAAAGGTAAGTAAATACGACTACATCTCCTTGCCTGTAGTGGACCAGGAGAACCGTCTGGTTGGTATCGTTACTGTCGATGATGCTTTGGATGTATTGCAGGAAGAAAACACCGAGGATATCGAGAAGATGGCAGCTATCACTCCTTCCGATAAGCCTTACATGAAGACCGGTGTCTTTGATACCTGGAAACAGAGAATCCCCTGGCTGCTGCTGTTAATGATTTCTGCTACCTTTACCGGCGGCATCATTACCCACTACGAAGAGGCTCTGGGAGCCTATGTGGTACTGACGGCGTATATTCCTATGCTCATGGATACCGGTGGTAATGCAGGAAGCCAGGCCAGCGTCAGCATTATCCGTGGTCTCTCTCTGAACGAGATCGAATTTAAGGATACCTTCAAAATCATTTTCAAAGAATTACGGGTGGCATTTCTGGTGGGTGTTACCCTGGCTGCCGCCAACTTTGTGAAGCTGATGCTTCTGGACCGGGTTGCCCCTATCGTTGCCCTGGTGATCTGCTGTACCCTGGTTGTCACCGTTCTCTGTGCAAAGCTTGTGGGAGCTACCCTGCCGATTCTGGCGAAACGGCTTGGGTTTGACCCGGCAGTTATGGCCAGTCCTTTTATTACTACGATTGTAGATGCGCTGTCGCTGCTGGTATACTTCCAGTTTGCTACCCATCTGTTGGGGATTTAAAGAAAAAGGCAACCTGAAAAAACAGGTGCCTTATAAGCTTATAAAAAAGATGGGATGCCTGCCGAAACACTCGATTCTCCGGAATCGTTTCAGCTGGTATCCCATCTTTTTTCTATACATTCTCGTGGAATGTTCCTTTGTTGCTTCTTCTACGCGTTTTGGATATACTCATTTCGCTTTTCCATACGCTCTCATGTAATGTTCCTATCCCGCCGATTTTTACATCCATCCGTTGGGGATCAGGACATTCTTTTCTATGTAGTCTGCCCATCCGTCTTCGTCGCAGGTCTTTTCTGTGATAGCGTCTGCGATGGCTTTGGTATCGTCGGAGCCGTTTTTCATGCAGACTCCGCAACCTGCTGCCTGGAGGAGCTCGTTGTCATTAGAGGTGTCTCCCAGTGCAATAACATTGGCGATGTCGATGTTTTCCATGCGGCAGAATTCTTTTAGGGCAAAGCCCTTAGATACCTGGCGATTGGCGATTTCAATAAGGCTGGGGCCGGTTTTGAATCCCTGATAATAGGGAGAGGGATGCTCTGCCAGGTAGGCTTCGATCTTAGGCATATCTGCTTCGTCATAGAGTCTCCACATAATCTTAGGCGTATCTACCCAGTAAAAGGAAGGATCCTCCACTATCTCTATGGGGAAGTTGGAAATCTTGGGGAAATGCATGTCTTCGCCAAAATAATTGATGCCGTCTACCACAATATTGGGAACCACATGAAAGGGCTTCATCAGTTCGAAGGTTTCTTTGATCCACTGGGCTTTCATGGGGTAATATTCATATTTCTGATTGGTGATACAATCTAACAGGTGGCAGCCATTAAAAGCCAGAATTACTTGTGTGGTAATCCCCCACTCTTCCAAGGACGGGGTGATCTGTTCCACAGGTCTGCCGGATGCAATACCAAAATACACGCCATGGGCCTGAAGGGTCTCTATGGCCTTTTTCGCTCTAGGCGACAGCATCTGATGCTTGACAATCAGAGTGGCATCCAAATCGGTAATTACTAATTGGGGTTTCATGTTCTCTTCTCCTCACACTAAAAATCAAAGCACATTTTATCACATCGTTGTTACGGATTCAACAAAGGAAAGTTTCTGTTTTTGAAACTTTGATTTGCTTCGATACTTAGGATGCCTGCTGCTTCAGATATTCCTGAAGTCCTCGCAGGGTGCCTTCATAGCAGATTTCCAGCTCCATTTTACTGTAATCATTGGGGGTAATGAGGGAGGTGTCCTTGGCAAAATCCATGGCCCCGCTGTTTTTTAAAATATTTCCGATAAATTGGGAACAGAACAGATAGTATTTCCGACGGGAAACAATATGGAAATAACAGAGCACCAGTCCCAGAATATTATAGTGATACAGCCTGGATACCGCCAATATGGCCTCCAGTTCCTCCTGCATCCGCTGGTATGTCTCCTCCTCCACTTCCAGCTTGTAGATGGCGCAAGGGCTATCCAGGTTCTTACAGAAGGTAGGGTTAGTCAGTTTTTCCGTGCAGGGGCCTGCCGGGAACATGGTGATCCCGTTTTTTCTGGAGGAGCTGTAGAGAATCTCCAATGAGGGGTCCAGGGCCAGAGAGGAATGGGTATATTGATCCCCGGTGACCAGCTTTACGGCTCTGGATACCAGAGTTTTTGTCCGTGTCAGCACAATGTAGACTTCTTTCACGGTGATGTCCTTCTTTCATTCATATAGTAAGCAGTGATTTTCCTCGGAAAATCAACGGATGTCTGATGATGCAAAATTGCTACGCGTACTTTCTATGTGTATTTGCAGTCATCGTTCTCATTCTACTGTATATATGATTCTTTGGCAAGCCTCCATTTGGATTCATCGATTAAAAACCGGACTTGCTCTTCTCTTTTATTATGCGGTATAATAATGATGCCAGGGTCAAAAATTCAAAAGACTTTGTGCTTGCACAAAA
>CAYMSZ010000179.1:0-3523 GCA_964393285.1 uncultured Lachnospiraceae bacterium
TTTTATTGTAGAACCTGTAAAAATCGGGTAAAATAGATGCGATAGAAAAATAGGAGGCAGACTGTGGAAAAAAAGGAAAACATATATATCGCCATCGATTTAAAATCTTTTTATGCCTCCGTAGAGTGTGTTCAGGCGGGGCTGGATCCTATGACGACCAATCTGGTAGTGGCGGATCAGAGCCGCACAGAAAAAACCATTTGTCTGGCAGTATCCCCTCCCTTAAAAGCCTACGGGATTCCCGGCAGAGCCAGACTGTTTGAAGTGGTGCAGCGGATAAAGGAAGTCAATGAAGAGCGTCTAAAAAAAGCACCGGGCCATGTGTTCCATGGAGAATCCTGGGATGCTCCTGCCCTGGCGTCTGATCCGGGATTAAAACTGGGTTACAAGATCGCACCGCCCAGAATGGCTCTGTATATTGACTATAGCACCAGAATCTATCATATCTATCTGAAATATATTGCCCCGGAGGATATCCATGTTTACTCCATTGATGAGGTATTTATGGATGTAACCCATTATTTGTCCACCTATCATATGACGGCCAGAGAATTGGCAAAGAAGATGATACAGGATGTCTTTCAGACCACAGGGATTACAGCTACTGCCGGGATCGGAACCAATCTGTATCTCTGTAAAGTGGCCATGGACATTGAGGCAAAGCATGTAGCTCCCGATAAAGATGGAGTGCGGATCGCAGAGCTAAATGAGACCACTTACCGGCAGAGGCTGTGGGATCACCGTCCTTTGACGGATTTCTGGCGGGTAGGTCATGGCTATGCCGCAAAGCTGGAAAAACATGGCTTATATACCATGGGAGATGTGGCAAGGTGTTCCCTTGGTAAACCGGAAGAATACTATAATGAAGAGCTGTTGTATCAGCTGTTTGGCATTAACGCAGAGCTTCTCATCGATCATGCCTGGGGGTGGGAACCTTGTACCATGGCAGAAATCAAGTCTTATAAACCCAGTACCAACAGTGTAGGCTCCGGTCAGGTATTACAATGTCCTTACGATTTTGAAAAGGCAAAATTGGTGGTACGGGAGATGACAGATCTGCTGACGTTGGATCTGGTGGACAAAGGCCTGGTAACAGATCAGATTGTACTAACCATAGGCTACGATATCGAAAATCTAAAAGATCCGAAGCGTCGCGTGGAATACCATGGTGAGGTTACCAGAGACCGTTATGGTCGTCAGATTCCCAAACATGCTCACGGAACTGCCAATTTGGATCGACAGACCTCCTCTACCAGGCTGATCACAGAGGAGATGATGAGTCTCTATGACCGGATTGTAGACCCGGAGCTTTTGGTGCGTCGTATTACCATCACAGCCAATCATGTGGTGGATGAAAAGCGTGTAAAAAAAGAAGACACCTATGAGCAGCTGGATCTGTTTACCGATTATGAGGCGCTGGAAAAACAGAAGGCCAGGGAGGAAGCCTCTCTGGAACGGGAGAGAAAAATGCAGGAGGCCATGCTGCATATTAAAAAGAAATACGGCAAAAATGCCATTCTAAAAGGAATGAATCTCCAGGAGGGAGCTACAGCCAAAGACCGCAATAACCAGATCGGCGGACATAAGGCGTGAAGAAAAGATGGAAATTTTTACAGATTGTGATATACTCTTTTGGAATGGAATAGACAACAGCCTATCCCGTAAATGTAAATAAGAACAAGAAGGGAAGAAATACTATGGCAAACAGACCAATCGTAAAACGTTCCGAAGTAGAAGAACAGTATACCTGGAATCTGAAGGATATTTTCGAAAGCGACGAAAAATGGAACGAAGCCTATGAAGAGCTGAAGAAACAGCCGGAAAAAATCATGACCTACAAAGGAATCCTGGGAAAGAGCGCAGCCAATCTGCTGTCCTTTTTTCAATATCAGGATGAGCAGGATCTGGCTATGGGTAAGGTCATGGGATATGCTTCCTGCATGAGTGATGTGGATACAGGAAATAGCTTCTATCAGGGTATGCGCAGCAAGGCAGTAGGCGTTATGGTAGCTCTTAGCAGTGCGGCAGCTTTCAGTGCCCCGGAGATTATGGCAATCCCTGAGGAGACATTGAATCGATTCTACGAGGAGGAGCCTGGTTTAGAGGAATATCGCCGCAGCATCTACCAGATTCGCAGGAAAGCAGATCACATTCTTTCCGATGAGAGTGAGAAGCTTTTAGCCAGTGCCGGTGAGATGGCCAATGCCCCTGAGAATATCGGCAGCATTTTAAGAGATGCAGAGATGACTTTCCCCAGTGTCACAGATGGAGCAGGTCAGGAGCATAAGCTGACCAACGGTTCTTTGGTTCCTTTGCTGGAGAGTCCTGATGTGAACTTTAGAAAGCAGGTTTTTGAAACATATTATAACAGCCTGGGACAGTATAAAAATACAGTAGCTGCTACATTAGATGCCCAGTTTAAACAGCTGCGCTTCTTTGCAGCTGCCCGGAATTATCCCAATACCCTGGAGGCTGCACTGAATCAGACAGAGGTGCCGGTAGAGGTATATCATAACCTCATCGATACGGTTCATGCCAACCTGGATAAGATGTACCGCTATGTGGCTCTGCGCAAGAAGATGTTAGGCGTGGAAGAGCTGCACATGTATGATGTCTACACCCCCATTGTAGCCGATGCTGCGAAAGAGATTCCTTTCCAGGAGGCTAAGGATATCGTTCTGGAGGCTTTGCAGGTTCTGGGAGATGACTATGTAGCACTATTGAAGGAAGGCTTTAACAATCGTTGGATCGATGTGTATGAGAATATTGGCAAGCGCAGCGGCGCGTATTCCTCCGGACAGGCCAGACCTCACCCCTATGTTCTGCTGAATACCAAGGATAATCTGGACAGCCTCTTTACCCTGGCTCATGAGATGGGACATGCCCTTCACAGCTATCACAGCTGCAAATATCAGCCGGTATCTACATCCGACTATGTGATCTTTGTAGCAGAAGTGGCATCCACCTGCAATGAGGTACTGTTGATGCGTCATCTGTTATCCAAGACCACAGACAAGAAGGAGAGAGCTTACCTGCTGAACCACTTCATGGATCAGTTCAAGGGTACCGTATATCGCCAGACTATGTTTGCAGAGTTTGAATTGATGATGGGCCGGATGTCTGAGAACGGAGAGGCTCTGACGGCAGATCTGCTCTGTGAGAAATATCATGAGATCAATAAGCTGTATTTTGGACCGGATATGATATCCGATGAGGGCATCTCCTTAGAGTGGGCCAGAATCCCTCATTTCTTCTACAACTATTATATGTTCCAGTATGCCACCGGCTTCTCCGCTGCAGTTGCTATTGCCAACCGCATTCTGAAGGAGGGAGCTCCCGCTGTGGCAGACTATAAGAAGTTCTTGTCCAGCGGCTCCAGCACAGATCCTATCTCCCTGCTGAAAATTGCCGGAGTGGATATGAGTACCCCTCAGCCTATCAATGAGGCATTGGAGCTCTTTGGTCAGCTGATCAGTGAGATGGAAGAACTCATCGGGTAAGAGAGAGGATGCCAAGGACAAAA
>CAYMSZ010000180.1:0-3501 GCA_964393285.1 uncultured Lachnospiraceae bacterium
AAAATGAAGGATTCCCTTTCTTGACGGTCTATGCCACCAGTGTTAAAATTGGATACGGTTACACCAATTCTATGAGTACGAGGTACAGTCATGACTAATCTTATGCCTTTTCTGTCCGAAGAGGACTGCTATCTGTTTGGAAACGGTACACATTATGAAATTTACAACAAGCTGGGGGCGCATCCGGCTATCAAAAATCAGAAGAAAGGTACTTATTTTGCAGTGTGGGCTCCCAATGCCGCTGCTGTCAGCATAGTTGGCGATTTTAATGGCTGGGATACTGACAAAACCTATCTGTCTCCCATGGGTTCCTCCGGCATTTATGAAGGATTTCTCCCCGGTGTAGAAAACGGCGCATTGTATAAGTATGTCATTCACACCCGGGACAACCGACTTCTGTATAAAGCGGACCCCTACGGCACCTGTGCCGAGATGCGTCCTCACACCGCCTCCATGGTATACGATCTTTCCTCCTACCGCTGGAAGGATAATCAGTGGATGGCGTCTCGCCGAAATACAGATTTCCGCAAAATGCCTTTTTCTATTTACGAGGTACATCCCGGTTCCTGGAAGCAGGATCACGGCAAATTTATCAATTACCGGGATCTGGCTCATCAGCTGACAGAATATATGCTGGACATGGGATACACTCATGTAGAGCTTATGGGAATCGCAGAACATCCCTTTGATGGTTCCTGGGGTTATCAGGTGACAGGCTACTATGCCCCCACCTCCCGCTATGGTTCCCCTTCCGACTTTATGTATCTGGTAGATTACCTTCACCAACATGGACTCGGTGTCATTCTGGATTGGGTTCCCGCCCATTTCCCCAGAGACTCCCATGGTCTGGCTGACTTTGATGGCACACCTACCTATGAGTACGCAGATCCCCGCAAAGGAGAGCATCCGGACTGGGGGACAAAGGTCTTTGACTTCGGCCGCAATCAGGTGTCTAATTTCTTGATTGCCAATGCTCTGTACTGGGTGGAACAGTTTCATGTAGATGGGCTGCGAGTCGATGCCGTAGCCTCCATGCTATATCTGGATTACGGCAGGAAGGCCGGAGAATGGCTGCCGAATATTTACGGAGGCAATCAGAACCTGGAGGCCATTTCTTTCTTCCGGCACCTAAACACGATTATGAAGCAGCGTAACCCCGGTGCTGTTATGATTGCCGAGGAATCTACTGCCTGGGGTAAGGTTACCGGTGATCCCAAAGAGGGTGGTCTCGGTTTCTCTCTCAAGTGGAACATGGGATGGATGCATGACTTCCTGGAATATATGAAGTTAGACCCCATTTATCGCAGTTATCATCATAATCAGATGACTTTTTCCATGACGTATGCCAACAGTGAAAATTTCATTCTGGTATTGTCCCATGATGAGGTGGTTCATCTGAAGGGCTCCATGATTGCAAAAATGCCCGGAGAGGCTTCGGATAAATTTGCAAATCTCAAGGTTGCCTATTCCTTTATGATGGGGCATCCCGGCAAAAAACTGCTCTTTATGGGTCAGGAATTCGGTCAATGGCATGAATGGGACGAATCCAAGGGTTTGGATTGGCAGCTGCTGGAGGAGGGTAACGATCATAAAGACCTGCAGAACTTCTATCGCGGCTTGCTCCACCTGTATCGCAGCACCCCTGCTCTCTACGAAGATGACGATATCTGGAGCAGCTTCCAGTGGATGAATTGTGATGACTCCAGTCGCAGTATTTTCAGCTTTGTAAGGAGAAGCAAGGACGGCAAAGATAATCTTCTGTTTATCTGCAATTTCACTCCGGTTCCTTACAAAGAGTATCATGTAGGAGTTCCCTGCAGCGGTAGCTATACCCTGATTCTGGATGAGAAAAACGGTCTCCTGCCCTCCTCTGGCCATACGGTCTCCCTTCCGGCAGAACAGATTCCTATGGATGGGCAAGCATATTCTCTGACCTGTCCTCTCAGTCCCTACGGAGTTCGTATATTCCGGTATCAGGAAGACAAAGCCTCTGTCCCTGACACGCTCTAGGATTTTATAGCGAGACCATCAAGTTTTATGAAAAGAGGTACTTCTGTGAAAAACAAAGCTCTTGTATCAGAAAATTTCAAAAAGAAACATCCCATCCTGGCAGAAATTCTGGATTGGGTAAAAATCATAGTCTTTGCTGCTGTCATTGCCTGGCTATGCAACCATATTCTGATTATGAATACAGTGGTTCCTTCCGGTTCTATGGAGGATACCATTCCCAAGCCCAGCCGCATTATCAGTTCCCGGATCAGCTATTGGTTTTCTGATCCGGAACGAGGGGATGTCATCCTGTTCGATCCTCCGGATGGCAGTGAATACTGCTATGTCAAGCGAATCATCGGTTTACCGGGAGAAACCGTCGAAATTCGAGATGGACTGGTCTATATTAACGGCTCCGATGAACCTTTGGATGAGCCCTATGTCAAGGGTACCCCCACTGGTGACTTTGGTCCCTATGAAGTCCCGGAAGATTCCTATTTTGTCATGGGAGATAACCGAAATAACAGTACTGACTCCCGCTACTGGCATACGCCATATGTTTCTCGCAAAGCCATCTACGCCAAAGCGATTTTTGGGTACTGGCCCAGCCTTTTCTGGGTGAAGTAATAAACGGAAAAAGAGGAAGCGAACCGCTTCCTCCTTTTTTTATATCTATATGATTTTGTATGATACAACTTTCGTATTTACTGCGTACTGCTTTGCAGAAGTTTGGAAATCTGTTTTACTCTTTCGCTGGGAACATAATCGGTAATGCCCAGGGCATCTTCTCTCCAGGCTGTTACCACATCCTCCAGATTATCCATCAGAACGTAAGATACTCCGTTCAAGCGACCGCTGCGGCTATTATCTGAATCTACCAGCTTCTTGTTCACCAGTTCTCCGCCATCCATAATATCCATCAGATTGCCTGCCAGAGAAATCAGATCCTTCACCATAATATCTGTATAAATATCGTCATACACGGCACTGATCAAGGAGGTATACTTTGTGACTGACATGGTCTTTACCTTATCATAGATTGCCTTCAAAACCTTAAACTGACGATCATTTCTCACATAGTCGGAATCAATCTTACGTACACGGCAATATGCCAGCACTTCCTTACCGGACAGCAGCTGTGTACCGCCGCTTAATCCCCATGCTGCATAGTAGTCGCCCATGTGCTTGGCTTCTGCATCTGTCAGGGTCAGTGTCAAACCACCCAGGGTATCTACCACTTCCACCATGGCATTAAAGTTCACAACAACATAGCCTGCAATATCAATATCAAAATTTTCCTCAAAGGTCTGTATCGTCAAAGCCACTCCACCGTAAGCATAGGCGTGGGTCAGCTTATCAAGACCTTTTCCATCAATATATACCATGGTATCTCTGGGAATAGAGGACAGTATTACCTTTCCCTCTGTCTCGTTGACAGACATAACAATCATGGCATCACTTCTCTTGCCCTTGTATCCGGCTGCTTCTCCGTCTACACCCAACAGAAGATAA
>CAYMSZ010000181.1:0-3497 GCA_964393285.1 uncultured Lachnospiraceae bacterium
ATAAAAGCTTCACGATAAGAAAAAAGATGGAGAGTAAGAAGATGAGGAAATTTCAACATGTATTGGTAATTGCAGGCCTTATAGCTGTCCTTGCTATGACAGGATGCAGCAAGAAAACCAGTGGAGAGACAGAGACGTTAGGAGCTTCTGTAACGGAAACCACAGCGGAGACCATTGGGGCCACAGAGATTGTGGAGGAGACGGTAGAGGAAACCGAGGCTCCCACAGAGGAGTCCCATGAGGGAATGGCAAAGAGTTATCTGACAGGAGAATGGGTGGATGAGGAGCTGGCAAACCGTCGCCCTGTGTCCGTCATGCTGAATAACCTGGAGGCAGCGGTACCTCAGACCGGTATCAGCAAGGCTGCTATTATCTATGAGGCTCCGGTAGAGGGTATGATTACCCGTCTGATGGGTATTTTTGAGGACTATGACGATCTGGATAAAATCGGTTCTGTCCGCAGTGCCCGTACGTATTTTGTGTTCTGGTCCCAGCAGTGGGATTCCATCTATGCCCACTATGGTCAGTGTGACTACGCCAATATCTATCTGGATCAGATCGATAACCTGAACGGTGTCAAGGGCAGCGGAAACGGTGTCTATTATCGTACCACCGACCGGAAAGCACCCCATAATGCCTATACCAGTGCAGAGGGCCTGGAATACGGCATTGAAAACATGGGATATCGTACCGAGCATACAGAGGATTTTGATGGCGTATTCCAGTTTGCAAATCAGAAGGGAGACATTACTCTGTCTGAGGGGATGGATGCCACCTATGTGTATCCCGGTTATAATACCAATAAGGCATATTTCGAGTATGACGAGGACACCGAGACCTATTTAAGATATGAGTATGGTGACAAGCAGATCGATGATATGACGGGAGAGCAGCTGGCCTATGATAACATTATCATCCAGTATTGCGACTGGGAATATTACTATGAGACAACTCCTTACCTGTTTATCCATATCTGGGATGAAGAAGGAAGCGGCTACTATATCACCGAAGGCAAGGCGATCCCTATTAAGTGGGTTGGCGGCGTAGAGTATGCTCCCACCTCATACTATGATCTGGATGGCAATGAGATTGTTCTGAATCCCGGAAAAACCTGGGTTTGCACTGTCCTGACTTCTAATATTAAGGATACGATAATCGAGTAATATAAAGGATGTAGTGTATATGGCAAAAGAGAAGAAATCAAAATCAAATTTTTTGGTACAAGGTTCTATCCTGGCGGTAGCCGGCATTTTTGTCCGGCTTATCGGCCTGGTATATCGGGTACCGATGACCAACATTCTGGGAGATGAGGGAATTGGTGTTTATTCCGCATCCTATCAGATTTATAATGTGATTCTGATTCTGTCATCCTACAGTATGCCTTTGGCAGTGTCAAAACTGGTGTCAGCAAAGATGGCAGTGAAAGAATATCGGAATGCCTACCGAATCTTTTGCTGTAGCATGGTATTTGGCTTGATCGTTGGTACCCTGGCAGGTGCCATCGCCTTCTTTGGAGCAGATTTCTTCGCAGAGAAGGTTTTGAGTATGCCGGAGGCAGCCACCGCCATTCAGGTGTTGGCGCCGGCTATCTTTGTCATGGCATTGTTAGGAGTGCTGAGAGGATTTTTCCAGGGCCAGAGAACCATGATTCCCACGGCCATCTCTCAGATTTTCGAACAGATTGTCAATGCGGTAGTCAGTGTTTTGGCTGCTTTTTATCTCTATCAGTACGGCCTGCGGGCAGATAAGGTTCACGGAACCGAT
Source organism: uncultured Lachnospiraceae bacterium (assembly GCA_964393285.1). GTDB lineage: Bacteria > Bacillota > Clostridia > Lachnospirales > Lachnospiraceae > RGIG7193. The sequence continues at coordinate 1,765 of CAYMSZ010000181.1, forward strand.
ATTTATGCCAATTCCTACGGTGCTGCCGGAGGTACGCTTGGTACATTGATGGGAGCCATTACAGCACTGCTGTTCTGCTTTTTGGTTTATCTGGTTTATCGACGGGTCATCAAAAGGCAGCTGCGCAGAGACCGCACAGAGGCAGTGGATTCCTACAGAGATATTACCAGAATGCTGGTTCTGACCATCGTTCCGGTAGTCATCAGTTCTACGGTATACAATATCAGCTCCCTGATTGACAACAGCGTCTTTGGCTACTATATGAGTGCCACTGACGCACTGAGTTCCTATAAGGGAATCTGGGGTGCGTATTCCGGAAAGTATCACCTGATGGTGAATGTGCCGGTGGCCATCTCTACTTCCCTGGCCTCTTCCGTGATTCCTGCCCTTAGCAAGTCTATGGCTGTGCGGGATCGGGCACAGGTGCTGGATCATATTAACCTGACCATCCGCTTTGCCATGTTAATCGCCATCCCTTCTGCAGTTGGGCTGGCTGTACTGGCAAGCCCCATTATGACATTGTTGTTTAGCGGAAATACGCAGCTGGCATCCCAGATGATGGTTTACGGCTCCAGTGCCGTGGTATTTTATTCCCTGTCTACGGTGACCAACGGCATTTTACAGGGCATCAACCATTTAAAGGAACCCATTATCAATGCCTTGATTTCCCTGGTGATTCATGTTGTGGTATTGGTACTTCTCCTGTGGGGAACACACGGAATGGGTATGGAGCTGGGAATCTATGCAGTTGTGATCGCCAATATTTTGTTTGGTCTGTCCATGTGTATCCTGAATCAGTATTCCATCCGCAAGGTCATTCAATATCAGCAGGAATTCAAAAAAACCTTTTTACTTCCCCTGTTCTCCTCCGCTGTTATGGGCGTTGCAGTATGGGGAATCTACCAGGGAGTTTATATGGTGACAAAGATCAAAATCCTGGCAATGCTCCTTGGCATAGCAGTGGGAGTCGTGGTGTATTTTATCCTTCTGCTGGTAACCAAATGTGTAGATGAGGTGGAGCTTCTCAGTATGCCCTTTGGCAGAAAATTAATTGCTTTCGGAAAAGCCCTGCATTTACTATAACTGCAAAACATTTGCGGCTTCCCTTATAAACTTATAAAATTCGGTTCATACTAAGAATGGAGGTATCCCCTCCATTCTTTTTTTCGCATTATGACGTAAGGGACAGGAGAAAAGCAAATGAAATTTCAATTTCAAAAAAGAAGAAAGAACAGAGTCCTTCCGATGATATTGATGGTGGGAATTCTGGGGTTGGCAGGTTATTATGGAATTGGGAAGGCGAGAAATCTTTTTCGGCAGTCTGGTTCTCAAAGGGGAGAAGAGCTGGAGGAAACGAACACAGCAAACCCATGGGAAATGGCGTCAGGGAAAAGTGATTCCCTGGAAAGAGATGCTCTGGAAACCATCGCAAGCGAGACAGATTCCGGCGAAAACCAGGTAGTCTACGCAGGAAGTCGACGAGTGACCGCAGAACTTCCCATGCAAACAGAGGGGCTTCCCATTCAAAAAGAAGAGATTTTAGAATATACCGTTCTGGAGGAGGAACCGGACTATTCTCTGTTTTTGATTGCAGAAGAAGGCTATATTACTGCCTATCTGGGAGACCAGACAGAAATTTATGAATATACCCAGATCCCTGTTACCAGCTTTCCGCCGGCTCAACAGAAAATGCTGGAAGAGGGTCTTTACATGGATACTTTTGAAGATTACTA
>CAYMSZ010000182.1:0-3486 GCA_964393285.1 uncultured Lachnospiraceae bacterium
AGGAACCTACTCCTGATACCAACTGCCCTGGGTACGGAAAAGTCTGGCGTAGGGTCCCTCCTGCTTCATCAGCTCCTGGTGATTGCCATCCTGAACGATTTTTCCATTTTCCATTACCAGGATGCGGTCAGCCTGGGTTGCAATGCCGATACGATGGGTTATCATCACTTTGATGGCATGTACATTCTCAAAGAGCATCTGTTCCAGCAATTCCCGCTCCAGGATAGGATCAATGGCTGATGTGGGTTCGTCGAATACGATCAGGGAACCTTCCTTGGACAGACCTCTGGCAATGGCCACACGCTGCCACTGCCCCTGGGACAGATCCACGCCGCCAAATTCTCTGGACAGCAAAGTGTCCTCTCCCTCCGGTACATGCTCTGTCAACTCCCGCAGAACATCCTTTTTTCCTTCTCCCGATCCAAAGGATACATTGTCTTTCAGTGTCAACGCATATTTATTAAACTGCTGGAACACAGCAGAAGACGCTTCTCTCAGGGAGGCAATATCTTCTTTTGCCAGCTGCTCCCCATTTAGCCACAGGCTGCCCCGGGTGGGTGGATACAGCCCCAGGAGGATTTTTGACAGGGTTGTCTTGCCTGAGCCATTTTCCCCTACCACGCAGACCGTTTCTCCGGCATGGAAGGTCAGAGAGATTCCATCCAGTGCCATTTGATCGCTGCCTGGATAGGCAAAGCTTACATCGGAAAGTGTCAGGGTTTGGATGGCTGTTTTTTGAGGCGGGTTCTCCACTGACTCTGTATCCAATACCTGATGGATATTCTGCAATCCCGGATATGCCTCCGCTATGGCTGCCAGCTTATCTGAAAAGATTTCTGTCACATATCCCATGAGCACCTGAACCGTAGCCAGAACTGCCACAATATTTCCTACTGTGATCTGTCCCTTTGCCGCCAACAGGCACACTACACCCAGAATTGCAGTAAATCCCAGGAAATAAGACGCATTTACCAGCAGGTTGGTCCTACATTCCTTTCCGGCTTTTTCATAGCGAATCTGTTTTAACTCCAATGCTGTTTTTTGAAACATATCCATGAAATAGCCGGTGGCTCCCAGATGGCGGGTCTCCTTAAAGTATTCCCCTTTGCACACAGCATCCTCCGCATGATCCATCCGTCTCCGCAAAGGCGCATTTTTATCTTCTGCTTCCTTCCCAATGCGGATTTTGACCAGATAGCTGTGGAGATTAGGAATTACCGCCGCAGCTATGACGACGATCAGTAAGGGGTGAATCCGGCAAAGATATATTCCCAGCATTACCAGATAAATCGCCGTATTGGAGCACATGATTTCCACGCCGCCCAGTATGTAATACACAGTGGTCTCGATCCCGTTTTCTGCTTTATTGACCTGATCCAGAACCGATGGGTTTTCCCATTTCACAGGCGGAATCTTCTGCACAGCATTCATGACGGCTTTTCGCATTTCTCCTTCCACCACCATCTGATGACAGGAAAATTGAAAATTGTACACTCCATTCAGCATATCTCTCCCAAAGACAATTCCGGCAAAGAGTGCAAACAACCAAATTCCCCGCACATACTCCCCAGTTGCCAGGGCATCGATCATGGTGCTCATGGAAACCGTATATCCCACTGCCAGCAGACTGGTCATAAGACCCAGCAGTACAATCACAGTAAATCCTTTTTTATCAAAGGATATCATCCGCTTCACTTCAGAGCCTATGGTTTTCATCATTGGTACCACCCCCTCTGGGTCTCAAACATCTGAGCGTAGAGTCCTTTCTTTGCCATAAGCTCCTCATGGCTTCCATACTCTGTCACCCTGCCATCCTCAATCACTGCAATGCAATCTGCCAGACGGGCCGCCCCCAGCCTGTGTGTGATAATCAATGATGCCTTTTCCTCCAGAATCTTCAAAAAGCTCTCATAGACTTCATTTTCTGCCGAAGGGTCCAGGGAAGCGGTAGGCTCATCCAGCAGGAAATAGCAGCCCTCATGGGCCACTGCTCTGGCTAAGATCAGCTTCTGCCATTGTCCTAAAGAAAGATTGGTGTTGGTCTCCGTCAGGTAACCCATGGAGGTATCCAGGCCCTGGGGGAATCTTTCTTCCGTTATAGGCATCTGAAGGCGATCCAGGACCTTAAGAATCTCATCATCTGTCATCCCATTGGATGCGCCCAGAGTCACATTATCGCGTATGGTAATCTGATATTTGGCAAAATCCTGAAACGCCACAGAAAAAAGTCCGGAAACGGTTTTCAGCTGTCTTAATTCCACCCCATCCAGCAGAATTTTTCCCTCATAATCCGGATACATTCCTAAAAGCAGCTTGGTCAGCGTAGTCTTTCCTGCTCCGTTTCTTCCTACAATGGCACAGGTTTTGTCTGTCGTCAGGGTCAGATTCAAATGCCTTAGGACATAAGGCTCTGTCCCGGGATAGCGGAAGCTGACATCTTCAAAGCGGATTTCTTTTAGGGTCTTCTTTTCCTCTGTTCCTGACTCTGCCTCAGACAGTTCTTCATATTTTCCGACATCTCGCATAAACTCTCTGCAATGGGAGATGCCCTGCAGAGCCGATGACAATGACCAGGACATTTCCGAAGCCAGCGTCAATAGCTCCGCCGATACGGCACTGAACACACCAATGGTCACTGTACCTGCCTGCATTCCTAACAGCATGGTCAACATCATCAAAAGACAAGACAAGGTAATCACCCCGCTGGCCATCTTAATCCCCACATAGGAGCGTTTCTGCACTTTTCGCAGGACTCCCGTAGAATCCTTATATCCCTCCTGCCAGCGTTCAATCAACCAGGGCTGATACCGAAAAATCATCCGCTCGCTGACATACTCCTTATCCGTCAATACCTTTTCATAGTTTCCTATCCGCCGCTGAATCTCCCGATAGCGCTTCAATCCCTCATAATCCCACTTTCCTGTCCTCAAGGAGACCAGGATCATGGGGATAAACAAAAGCAGGAATACCACTGCAATGCCGGACTGAATCAAAAATACGGTCCACGCAATGGAAGCAATCCGCAGAATTAGTGCAATCAATGAAAGCCAGCTGAAAAAGCCATTGACAAATTCATCCGGTGTTCCCTTTCGAATCCGACAAAGAAGCTCGTAGCTGTCCTTATTTTCTATATGTGCATAAGATAATCGGGAAATCTTTTCGATCTGCGCTTTGCGAAGCTTGACCTCCAGGCTGGCCTGCATCCTGGCATAGAGCCAGCTTTGCACACTGGGGCTGAAATATCTCAGAAGGCCAAATGCCAGAAAGGCGGGAATGAGCCACAGAAGGGATGGGTCAAACAAACCCGTTCCCAGACATGCCACCACCTGATCAATAAAAACGGTGTAGATGCGAATATAAATAGCAGGCAGACAGCCTCCCAGAACCTTTAGCAGCACAGATGCTGCCACAATTCCCCATCCACCTGCCGAAACATAGAAAAGCAGATTTTTTCTCCGAGTCGTTTTCATAGGATATCCTTCCCCC
>CAYMSZ010000183.1:0-3463 GCA_964393285.1 uncultured Lachnospiraceae bacterium
GGTGGATAGAATTTTAACACATTATGTTGTACAATATGTTCTGTTGGGTTGAAATGATTCAACGAGGATTCGTAATCCTATATAAAAATAAAAAGAAAGGGGTTTTCACATGAAGACAAATATTTCCAGACGTGATTTTCTGAAGGGCGCCGCTGCCGGTGCTGCCTCTCTGGCTGCTGCAGGCGTTCTGGGTGCCTGCTCTTCTCAGACTGCTGAGACATCCGCTGAAACCGTAGCTACTACTGCTACACCTGAGACAGAGACAGTTGCTGATGTAGCTGCTGCTGTAGAGGAGTCCACCGAAACCAAGTATTGCAAGGGCTATGAGAATGTAGACGGCATTGGTGTAGAGAGTGATTCCGTAGCATATGAGGAGGAGGCTGATATCGTAGTTGTAGGCTCCGGTATTGCCGGCTTTATGGCTTCCATGATTGCTAAGGAGCAGGCTCCCGATCTGAACATCGTAATGTTGGAGAAGAACAGCTACTTAGGTGGTTCCACACTGTTGGCTGAGTGCAACGGCCCTGCTTCCGTTCAGGATGAGGCTGCTGCCCGCAAGACTGCTGCCAGCCATATGACCAGCACCAAGTACATTGCTAACCCTATGCTGTGGTATGAGCAGGCTCTGGATGCCGGCAAAAACAGCGCATGGCTGTTTGGCAAGCACAATGTAGGCTACTATCGTACCGGTGTTACCTTCTACGAGGGCGGCAATGGTACCATCCCTGTTAATCAGAACCTGACTCCCGATGCAGAGGCTCTGGGCGTAGATATCCGTACCGAGAACCGTGCTAAGGCTCTGATCATGAAGGATGATTACACCTGCGAAGGTGTACAGGTATACAATGAGAAGGGCGAGGTATATGCTCTGCATGCGAAGGCAGTTATCCTCTGCACCGGTGGTATGTCCAACAACAAGGATCTGCTGTCCTACTATTCTTCTCAGGATATGGAGAAGATCATCGGCTGGGGCGTAGGTCAGGACGGTGATGGACATCTGATGGCAGAGCAGACCGCTCATGGTCGTGCCAACCATCTGACCGTATCCTCCCTGTTCAACAACGTAGACGGTTATTCCTACTCCTCTCCTCTGGGCGTATCTACCACCATGCAGTACACCGATCTCTTCGTTAACGAGGATGGCGTTCGTTTCTGCGATGAGTCTCAGAGCGGTAACATCGGAACAGAGGCTTCCGGTAAGATCATCGAGTGCCAGGGTCATGTATGGTCCATCGCTGATCAGTCTATGATCGACAAGTATGCTGCCGGCGGATGCCAGCGTCACTACTCCGGATTTGCTGATGCCTGCGTAGGTACTCCTATTGATACTCTGCAGGAAGAGCTGGATGGTGCTGTTGACGGTGTAAACACCTTCAAGGCAGATACCATCGAAGAGCTGGCTGCTGCCATCGGCGTACCGGTAGATGCTCTGGTAGAAACCGTTACCAACTACAACACCTATGCTGCCAACGGCGAGGATGAGGAATGGGGCAAGCCTGCTGATTATCTGTGGGCCTGCGATACTGCTCCCTTCTATGCTTTCCATGTATGCTCCGGTATGCTGAATACCAACGGCGGTATCCGTATCAACCGCAACGCTCAGGTAGTAGATGCTCGTTACAACCCTATCTCCGGTCTCTATGCTGCAGGTGTCTGCACCTCCGGTTGGGACGGCGAGGTATACGGCGGCGGTTCCTGCCAGACCGTTGGTATGTGGGGCGGTTCCAAGGCTGCCCGTCATGCTCTGGAGACTCTGTGCGGCGTAACCGTAGCTGATGACTGGTATGGTGAGCTTCTGGACAATGCCCAGGATATGGCTCCCGGTGCCGGTAACCTGAACAACCAGGGTGACGGCGGCGCTGAGGATGGCGCTCCTGAAGGCGGTGCTCCTGAGGGCGGCGATCAGTAAGCTTTCGTTTTCTGATATACTATAAAGAAAAGGGACCGTCGTTTTCACGACTAAAAGTCGCGAAGCGGCGGTCCCTTCTATCTTTTCATTTTTTTGAGGACATATCACGATTCCTTCGTGCATCAGTCCCTTTCTGATTCATAAATACCCTGGAGCTCAAAGGCTTCTGTCAAAAAGTGCAGAGCCCCATGGTGAACATGGTCTTCTTTTGTGATATATCTGGCTTTCTTTAAAACGGAGGGAATGGCATTTTTCATGGCAACAGGGAATCCAACAGCCTCCATCATTTCCAGATCATTTTCTTCATCTCCCAGAGCCATCACCTGATCCGGCGTAATTCCTAACCGCTGGCAAAATTGATATATCCCTACTTTTTTGCTGATCCCTTTGACCAGAATATCCTGGTTTACATGACCGGAGGTCACATGTATCAGCCCCAGCTTTTCAAAATCAATCCGGCCGTCTAATGATTCCGGCAATCTGCCATTGACTCCGATATCGTTAATGTGCCCGGTCTTTGCCTCCAGGTCCGGCACATACTCCATTCCCAGTCCCGCCCGTTCCAGTCCTTCCAGAACCTTCCCGTCATGGACATTGGTATATACGCCATCCGGGCACAGCAGATAAATCATGGCCTGGTCATATTCCTGCAACACACGGAGTACGGCTTTTGCCGCTTCTTCCGGAATCTCTGATTGGAAAAACACTTCCCCTTTATCCTGTAGAACTGCCCCATTGGAACAGATCATCAAAAGGCGATCCGTCTCCTCTTTGAAGCTTTGTCTCAAAAGCAGATTGCTCCGACCGGATGCAATTCCTACCTGCAAACCCTTTGCCCGCAGTCCTTCCAGAACCTGAGGAAATTCTTCCGGCACCTGGCTGTTGCCGTCACACAGGGTTCCATCCATATCTAAAAAAATGGCTTTGACCTTTTTACATTCTTCTATCCACTGCGGCTCCATAAACTCCCTTTTGCCCCCTAACATTTTTTTCTGCTTACTATTTTCGCAATCCCTTCGGATAATGATTTTTGATCTGACCGTCTGCTGCCTTCCCCCAGCCTGCAGAATATCCATCTACGCAAATCAGGCACCATCCTTTTTTCGGCAGCTTTTCCTGTAAATGAGTTTCCGTACTTTCTTCCCGGTTATCCTGTTGCCTTTGATTCACGATGGGTATGGTCTCCCCCTTAAAATAGGCGGAGGTTCTCTCCTCTGTGGAAAGCAGATTCACTACCTGGAGAGCATCCTTCCTTGATAAATATAAGGCCAGGGCATGGGACGGCTCAAAACGATTTTTTTTCAAAGTTCCCAGATGAAGTCCGGGACGCAATACCCGCAGCCCTTCCGGATTCGGTGCTCCCTCCGGCAGGCGATAAAGCTGTTCTCCAAATAAAATCCAGCTGCCTGACAGAATCCATCTGCTCATTTCTTCTGTCAGCGTATCCTTAAAGAATGCTTCTACTGTCTCCCTGTCACTTGCGCTCAAACCGGCTGTATTCCCAGTCTCTTCCCTTCTCTTTTTCCCGGGTTTTTCTTTTTTCCCTTTTGTCTT
>CAYMSZ010000184.1:0-3420 GCA_964393285.1 uncultured Lachnospiraceae bacterium
AAACATGAAGAAGCAGCCATTTACAGCAGGTGAGCATCCTCCGGGTCAAAGGCCAGGAAGGCTTCCTCTCCTACCTGGTAGATCTTCTTGTGCTTGGGGTTGTAGTCTGTGATCTTTACCAGAGTATCTCCTACCATTACATGGTAGTTCTGATAGGAGCCCATAAAGCAGGACAGCACGATTCGACAGGGCAGGATTCCCTGGTCTGCTACCACTGCAGACTCCGGCCTGAGCATCAGAGTTCCCTCTTCTCCTGCCTTATGATCTCCACAGTCTTCAATGGGTACCTGAATGCCCAGGATCTCGATGGCAGACTTTCCTGCCCCCAGGTCTATGAGCTTGCCCTTCAGGAAATTGGCCTCTCCGATAAAGTCAGCTACGAACTCATCGATGGGATGATAATAGATCTCCTGAGGTGTTCCGATCTGTGCTACTACGCCCTTCTTCATGACAATAACCTGATCAGACAACGCCATAGCCTCTGACTGGTCATGGGTCACATAAATGGCTGTGATGCCAACCTCCTGCTGGATGCGTCGGATCTCCGTTCGCATGGTTACCCGGAGTTTTGCATCCAGGTTGGACAAGGGCTCATCGAACAGCAGAACAGAGGGCTCAATGACCAAGGCTCTGGCCAGGGCTACACGCTGCTGCTGACCTCCGGAGAGCTGGTTGGTCATACGGCTTTCCATGCCGCTCATCTCTACCAGATCCAGAATTTTCATGACTCTGGACTTAATCTCTTCCTTGGGTATCTTTCTCAGCTTCAGGCCGTAGGCCACATTATCAAACACATTGTAATGGGGCAAGAGGGCATAGCTCTGGAATACCATAGCTGTGTCTCTCTTATTGGGGGTCAGCTCATTGATGGGCTCATCTCCCAGATAAATTTCTCCCTCATCAGGGCTCTCAAATCCGGCGATCATCCGGAGGGTGGTGGTTTTTCCGCAACCGGAGGGGCCTAAGAGGGTTACAAAGCTTCCGGGTTCAATATTCAGGGAAGTGTCCTTTACTGCATAAAAATCCTTCCCCGTCTTTGGATCCTGATAAATTTTAGAAATATGTTCCAGACGTACGCCTTTTTTCTCCTTGGCCATGTCTTATTCCTCCTTTAAGGCTTTACTGGTTCCGAAATGCTTGATAAACAGGTTCATCAGCAAAACAGCACCGTAGGTAATGATGATCAGGATGGTGGCAAATGCACAGGCAATGCCATAGGATCCCTTTTCTGCAAACTCATTGATCTGTACGGTAATCAGCAGATAAGAAGGGGTTACCAACAGAATAATAGCAGAAATAGCGGTAATGCTTCGAACAAAGGCCGTTACCAGTCCGCTAAGGAAGGAATCCTTGATCAGAGGCAGGGTCACTGTCATAAACACCTTGAAGCTGTTGGCTCCCATATCATAGGCCGATTCCTCAATGGATTTATCGATCTGGCGCAGGGCGGAGATTCCGCTTCTGGTACCGGTAGGCAGGGAACGTACTACAAAGACCACAACCAGGATGATGCCGGTTCCGTAGATTCCCTGAAGAATACCGGAATGGAACAAACCACTGGCAAAGCCTCGAATGTATCCGATACCTAATACGGTACCGGGCACTGCCATGGCGAGCATGGAAACAAATTCGATGAAGCCTTTGGCCTTAAATTTCTTTTTTACCACCAGATAGGAAATAATCATGGACAGCAGAGCTGTTATAGGTGCCGCAATCAGGGACAGAATGAAGGAGTCCTTAAATGCCTTGAAGCCCTTATATCTGGTGAATACCAGCTTAAACCACTTAAAGGTCAGATGGAAATCATAGCCCCAGGTCTTAAACAAGGCGCCAATGGGAACACAGGCGTACATAACGATGACAAAGAGCGCCACACCGGCACAGAGGATGGTCAGCGGAATGGTCACGCTCTTATCCTCAATCAGCATACGACCACGGGAGGCTTTTCCTGTCAGAGTGGCTGCTGTCTTTCGCTCCAGATAATACTTCTGGACAAAGAACATCAGCATGGTAATGCACAGCAGTACCACTGCCATGGCAGAGGCTCCGTTTTTATCATAGGCACCTGTAATCCGCAGATAGATGGTAGTAGCCAAGGTATCATAGGAACCACCGATGATCATGGGGTTGGCAAAATCGGCAATGGACTCAATAAAGGTTACCAAAAAGGCATTGCCAAGTCCCGGAAGCAGCAAAGGCAGGGTCACACTGGTAAATACCTTGCTTCGACTGGCTCCCATGTCTCTGGCGGCTTCCTCCAGAGAGGGATCAATGTTTTTCAACAGACCCTTTAGCATCATATAGCAGACAGGGAAGAAGGTCATGGTCTGAACGATGGCAATCCCCCAGAAGCCATAGACGCTGTTGTCATAGATATGGAGCAGGTATCTGGTAATCAGACCGGATTTTCCAAACAGCATAATCATGGACAGCGACAGCACAAAGGGCGGCGATACCACAGGAAGCATAGATACCACAGAAAACAAACCGCTCATAAATTTCGTTTTTACTTTTACATAAACCTCTACATAGGCAAATAGTAAACCCACCACCGTAGAAGTAATCCCCACCAGAAATCCCACCTTCAAAGTATTGGAGATAGCGGTGCGGAAAGATTTCATCTTAAAAATAGACTGGAAAAAGGAGAGAGTCAGTCCTGTTCCCTTGGAATAGATGCTATCCACCAGCAGAATTGCCAGAGGATACAAAATAAATAATGTCAAAAAGGCGATCAGCACTATGATGGTAGTCATCATAATGGGATCGGCCAGCATTTTCTTTCGGTCCAGAGATGCTCCCTGACGGGATTGTTTCATGGAGGGTTCCTCCTTCTCTCTTAATAGTCGCATGGGAAGGCGAGATCGCCTTCCCACGCTGATTGTTTTTTATGTAATTGGAACAAAATATTGGGATCATCCCGTCTTTACTCTGTCTGGAAACGATCGTCTGCTGCATCGCCCAGAGCGGTCATAACTTCCTCTACATAGGTGCTGGTGTTGTTCTTTGCATCCTCAAAATCATACTCCATTACGTTTTCAGGATCCAGACCAAACTCTGCTGCCTGCTCAGGCTGTGTTGCGTTGTCGATTACCAGGAACTGATAAGAACCGTTCTTAGCAGCCAGCTCTACGCACTCAGGAGACAGGGCATACTCGATCCACAGCTTAGCTGCTGCTTCATGGGCGCATCCCTGGAAGATAGCAGTTGCACCAACCTCAAAGGAAGTGCCGCTGGAAGGAATGATCAGCTCGATGTTATCATAACCGTTATCTACGATCTGAGTGATACCATCATGAAGGAAGCCGATACCAATGACGCACTCGCCGGTACCAACATTCTTGGAAGGACCGGAACCGGACTTGGTGTAAACTTCAATGTTCTTATCCAGATCTACCAGATACTGGATACCTTCGTCATGAC
>CAYMSZ010000185.1:0-3359 GCA_964393285.1 uncultured Lachnospiraceae bacterium
CGCTTTTTTAATATTCATAGTTGTGTAGACCCTCGTTTTTATGTTAGTATATAATATGAGACAAGGGACAAATGGACACAAAATAAATGCTTGCATTTATTTTTGTGTCTATGGGTCCCGCAGAAACATGAGAATGTAGCCATTTTTCGAAGAAAAATGAGCGGAATTCGAATGTTTCATCGATTTTGAGAGTGCGCAGCACGGAAAAATCGATGGGTCTCATATCAATGAAGCAATGTAACAAATGGAAACAATGAGACGAAAAACTTTGATAGGAATATTTTACATTTAGAGGTTGAAATCCCTGTCGGGTTGTGGTATCTTATTTACAATTTGGGCTTGAATCAGATGAACCAGATGGGAACATAAAATCTGCCCGGATCAAATGAGAAAGACAGCAAGGAAAGGAACGGTGACGAATGAAGGCATATCTAATTCTGGAAGATGGAACCGTATTTAAAGGAACAAGTATCGGTTCTCAGAAAGAAATCATCAGTGAGATCGTGTTCAATACGTCCATGGCGGGATATCTGGAAGTGTTGACAGATCCCTCTTATGCAGGACAGGCAGTGGTGATGACATATCCTTTGATCGGCAATTATGGTGTGAATTATGATGACATGGAATCCCGCAGGGCATGGCCGGATGGCTTTATCGTGCGGGAATTATCTCGTATGGCCAGCAATTTCCGCGCCCAGGGTACCATTCAGGAGTTTTTGGAGGCCCAGGATGTGACAGGTATCAGCGGGATTGATACCAGAGCATTGACCAAGATCCTGAGAGAAAAGGGTACCATGAACGGCATGATTACCACTGAGACTTATGAGGATCTGACTCCTGTGATAGAGAGACTTCATAGCTACAGTCCTGCAGGCGTGGTGGCGAAGACCAGCTGCAAGGAAAGCTATGAGATTCTTCCGGCTCCTGTGACAGTGGAGGGCATTGATTATCGCAAGATCAGTCACCCCCAGACCGGAGAGGGACTCCATGTGGCGTTGCTGGATGTAGGCGCCAAGGACAATATTGCAGCCAGCCTGGCAGCCAGAGGCTGTCATGTCACCGTATATCCCTGTCATACTCCGGGAGAGGAGATTCTGGCAGCAAAACCTGACGGCATCATGCTGTCCAACGGCCCCGGCGATCCCAAGGAGTGTGTAGAGATCATTGCTGAGGTGAAAAAGCTCTATGAGTCTGATGTCCCGATTTTTGCCATTTGCCTGGGTCACCAGCTGATGGCTCTGGCTACGGGAGCAGATACCTACAAATTAAAGTACGGTCACAGAGGCGGCAACCATCCGGTAAAGGATCTGGAGACCGGCAGAGTTTATATTTCCTCTCAAAACCACGGCTATGCCGTAGATCCGAAGTCCCTGAATCCTCAGGTGGCAGAGGAAGCCTTTATCAATGTCAATGACGGCACCAATGAAGGCTTGAAATATGTAGGGAAAAATATTTTTACCGTTCAGTTCCATCCCGAGGCCTGTCCCGGACCTCAGGATTCCGGTGTCTTATTTGAGCGTTTTATCAACATGATGAAGGAGGGAAAGAAAAATGCCTAAGAACCACGATATTCATAAGGTCATGGTCATTGGTTCCGGACCGATTGTCATTGGCCAGGCAGCTGAGTTTGACTATGCTGGTACCCAGGCATGCCGCTCTCTGAAGGAAGAGGGCATGGAAGTTGTTTTAGTCAATTCCAATCCTGCTACCATCATGACGGATAAGGACATTGCAGATAAAGTATATATTGAGCCTCTGACCACCAAGGTGTTGGAGGAGATCATCTTAAAGGAACAGCCTGACAGCATTCTGCCCACTCTGGGCGGTCAGGCGGCATTGAACCTGGCCATGGAGCTGGATGAATGCGGCTTTTTGGCAGAGCAAAATGTAAAACTCATCGGTACCACAGCCCTGACCATTAAAAAAGCAGAGGATCGCCAGGAATTTAAGAACACCATGGAGAAGATCGGAGAGCCTGTAGCAGCTTCCATCGTGGTAGAAAATGTTCCCGATGGATTGGCCTTTGCGGCGCAGATCGGTTACCCTGTAGTGCTGCGTCCCGCCTACACCCTGGGCGGCAGCGGCGGAGGCATCGCTCATAATCCTATGGAGATGGAGGAGATTCTTTCTAACGGTCTGAGACTGTCCCGAGTAGGTCAGGTACTGGTAGAGCGTTGCATTGCAGGCTGGAAGGAAATCGAATATGAAGTAATGCGTGATGCGGCAGGCAACTGCATTACCATCTGTAATATGGAGAACATCGACCCTGTTGGCGTTCATACGGGAGACAGCATTGTTGTAGCACCTTCTCAGACCCTGGCAGATAAGGAATACCAGATGCTTCGAAGCTCAGCGCTGAATATCATCAATGAGCTGGAGATCACCGGCGGCTGTAATGTGCAGTTTGCCCTTCATCCGGAGAGCTTTGAGTACTGTGTTATCGAGGTAAACCCTCGTGTAAGCCGTTCTTCCGCTCTGGCTTCCAAGGCGACGGGCTACCCTATTGCCAAGGTGGCAGCAAAGATTGCACTGGGCTATACCCTGGATGAGATTCCCAATGCCGTTACCGGCAAGACCTTTGCATCCTTTGAACCGGCCCTGGATTATTGTGTTGTAAAGCTGCCCAGACTGCCCTTTGATAAATTCATTTATGCCAAGCGGACTCTGACCACTCAGATGAAGGCTACCGGTGAAGTAATGGCCATTGCCAATAACTTTGAAGGCGCTCTTATGAAAGCCATTCGTTCCCTGGAGCAGCATGTGGAAAGTCTGATTACGGATGAGTATGCGGATAAGGACGATGAGCAGATGTGGGAGATTCTGACCCATGTAGATGACCGTCGGATCTGGGCCATTGCAGAAGGACTCCGCAGAGGCTTCAGCTATGAGGCCATTCATGAGATCACCAAGATCGATGAGTGGTTTATCGACAAGCTGGCAATCCTGGTAGAGATGGAGACCAGATTAAAGGAGGAGCCTCTGACAGAGGAGCTTTTGACAGAGGCCAAGCGCATTGAATTCCCGGATCAGGTGATTGCAGACCTGACAGGCAAGACGGCAGAGGAAATCAAGGCTCTGCGGGATCAGTGGAATATCCACGCTGTTTTCAAAATGGTAGATACCTGTGCAGCCGAGTTTGCAGCCAATACCCCGTACTACTATTCCGTATACGGCGGATACAATGAGGTGGAGGAGACCCGGGACAAAAAGAAGGTTCTGGTACTGGGTTCCGGCCCTATCCGAATCGGACAGGGAATCGAGTTCGATTTCTGTTCCGTACATGCTACCTGGGCTTTTGCAAAGGCAGGCTATGAAACCATTATCGTAAATAATAACCCGGAGACTGTCAGCACAGACTT
>CAYMSZ010000186.1:0-3354 GCA_964393285.1 uncultured Lachnospiraceae bacterium
TTAGAAAGCCCGAGAGGGTAAGAACACATGGAAAGGGAGGGAGAGCCGTGATAGCTGTCATCGATTATGATGCGGGAAATCTGAGAAGCGTAGAGAAAGCCCTGACCTATCTGGGGGAGCCCTCCTGTATTACCAGGGATCCGGTAGAGATTCTGGCGGCGGACCGGGTAATTTTACCGGGAGTGGGTGCCTTTGGAGAAGCCAGGAAGCGTCTGGAGGAATATGCACTGGTAGAGCCTATTCGCCAGGTCATTGACGCCGGCAAGCCTTTTTTGGGCATTTGCCTGGGCTTGCAGCTGCTATTTGAAGAAAGTGAAGAAGCTCCGGGAGTGGAAGGCCTTGGCATTCTAAAAGGAAAAATTCGTAAGATACCAGGGGCTCCGGGATTGAAAATACCCCATATGGGCTGGAACTCCCTGGAGATCAGACAAGATGCCCCTTTGTTTCAGGGCATAGAAAACGGAGCTTATGTGTATTTCGTTCATTCCTACTATCTGGAAGCAGAAGACAGAGACATCGTGACGGCTACGACGGACTACAGCACCTGTATTCATGCATCGGTACAATCCGGCAATCTGTTTGCCTGCCAGTTCCATCCGGAAAAGAGCGGAGCCGTTGGGCTGCAGATTTTGAAAAACTTTGCGGCGTTGTAATCAGGTAAGGGGAGGAAAAGAACCATGCATACGAAACGAATCATCCCTTGCCTGGATGTAAATCGAGGTCGAGTGGTAAAGGGCGTAAACTTTGTCAATCTGAAAGATGCGGGAGATCCTGTGGAAATTGCAGCAGCTTATGATAAAGCCGGTGCCGATGAACTGGTTTTTCTGGATATTACGGCATCCTCCGATGAGCGGGAAACCGTAGTAGATATGGTGCGCAAGGTGGCGGAGAAGGTTTTCATACCGTTTACCGTAGGAGGAGGAATCCGCACAGTGGAGGACTTCCGCAAGCTCCTTCGGGAGGGTGCGGATAAGATTTCCGTCAATTCAGCCGCCATTCAGAACCCGGACTTAATCCGGGAGGCAGCCGATAAATTCGGAAGCCAGTGTGTAGTAGTAGCCATTGATGCCAAGGCCAGACCGGATGGCAGCGGGTGGAATGTGTACCGCAACGGAGGCAGACTGGATACAGGCCTGGATGCTGTGGAATGGGCCATTCGTGCCAATCAATTGGGAGCGGGAGAAATTCTGCTTACCAGCATGGATCGGGATGGAACGAAGGCAGGGTATGACAATGACCTGACCAGAATGGTGGCAGAGAATGTATCTGTTCCGGTGATAGCCTCCGGAGGAGCAGGGAAAAAGGAAGACTTTTATGATACCCTGACCCTGGGAAAAGCAGATGCCGCCCTGGCAGCCTCCCTGTTCCATTATAAGGAGCTGGAGATCCGTCAGGTAAAGGAGTATCTGGCGGCACGAGGGGTATCGGTTCGGCAGTAACATCATTACATATCGAGGAAAAAATTATGGGAGCAATTACAAATGACTGGCTGGAACCTCTTTCGCCAGAATTTAAGAAACCATATTATGCAAAATTATATCGAACCGTCAGGCAGGAATATGCCACTCAGGAAGTGTATCCGGCGGCAGATGATATTTTCAATGCCTTTGCTTTTACACCGCTATCGGAGGTGAAGGTGGTGATCCTGGGACAGGACCCCTATCACAATGTAGGGCAGGCTCATGGCTTATGCTTTTCTGTAAAGCCGGATGTGGAGATTCCACCTTCCCTGGTGAATATTTACCAGGAGCTCCATGATGATCTGGGATGCAAAATTCCCAACAACGGCTATTTGGAAAAATGGGCCAGACAAGGGGTCATGATGCTGAACACAGTGTTGACGGTACGGGCTCATCAGGCCAATTCTCACAGAGGGATAGGCTGGGAAGAATTTACCGATGCGGCCATTCGCATTCTCAATGAGGTGGATCGCCCTATGGTATTCATTCTGTGGGGCAGACCGGCTCAAATGAAAAAAAGAATGTTGAATAATCCGAAGCATTTGATTCTGGAAGCGCCTCACCCCAGTCCCCTGTCTGCGTATCGGGGATTTTTCGGAAGCAGGCCCTTTAGCAAGACCAATGAATTTTTAACAGCACATGGGCTAACCCCCATTGACTGGCAGATCGAAGATGTGTAAGATAGAAAAAAAGCAGTCGTCTCTATCCATATGTCTGCAGGTATGCAGAAAAAATAAAAAGGGAAGAAGATAGGAGCAACGGACATGGAAA
Source organism: uncultured Lachnospiraceae bacterium (assembly GCA_964393285.1). Classification (GTDB taxonomy): domain Bacteria; phylum Bacillota; class Clostridia; order Lachnospirales; family Lachnospiraceae; genus RGIG7193. The sequence continues at coordinate 2,232 of CAYMSZ010000186.1, forward strand.
TTTTTGAGGCAATCAAGGCGCTGATCTACGGAATTGTGGAAGGTGTGACAGAATTTCTGCCCATCAGCAGCACCGGACATTTGATTTTACTGGAAGAAATTCTCCCGATGAATGCATCGGAAGCGTTCATGGAGATGTTTGATGTAGTGGTACAGCTGGGAGCCATTCTGGCAATCATCGTACTGTATTTTAATAAGCTGAATCCTTTTGCCCGCCACAAATCAGCCAAGCAAAAACGGCAGACCTGGGAAATCTGGGGAAAGGTTGTCATTGGCTGTTTGCCTGCCGCTGTCCTGGGCTTTCTTCTGGATGATTGGCTGGATGCCCATTTGTATCGGGCCTCTGTGGTAGCGGCTATGCTGATCCTCTACGGAATTCTGTTTTTGGTCATGGAAAATCGCAATACCAAAGTGAATCCCCGCGTCACATCTGTGGGCCAGCTATCCTATGTGGGAGCACTGATGATCGGTCTGATTCAGGTGTTGGCTATGATACCCGGTACATCCCGCTCCGGTGTCACGATTTTAGGCGCTATGCTTTTAGGGGTATCCCGTACGGCAGCAGCAGAATATTCCTTTTTCCTGGCTATCCCCATTATGTTTGGCGCCAGTGGCCTGAAACTGGTGAAATTTCTGTTAGAAGGAAATGTATTGGCAGGCACAGAACTGGGAATCCTGATGATCGGTACGGTCAGTGCCTTTATCGTAGCTTTGCTGTCAGTACGCTTCCTGATGAATTACATCAAGGAACATGATTTCAAGGCATTTGGCTATTATCGCATTGGCCTTGGCTTGCTGGTACTGGTTTATTTTGGCCTGAGAGCCTTTGTAGGGTGAGTGGCCTTTTGACCTTTTGACCCTGGCATCATATCATGAGTTGCCCGACAAATGCTATGAGACCATCGATTTTTTCGTGCTATGCACTCTCAAAATCGATGAAACATTCGAATTTCGCTCATTTTTCTGCGAAAAATGGCTACATTCTCATGTTTTACGGGACCCATAGACACAAAAATAAATGCAAGCATTTATTTTTTGTCCATTTGTCCCTTGTCTCATATCATGAGAAATCGATAGCATGCAGGAAACTGCATCAAGATAAAAAAATGTGCCCCTTGAAGGCA
>CAYMSZ010000187.1:0-3351 GCA_964393285.1 uncultured Lachnospiraceae bacterium
CCGGCAGCTACGGTACCTACTCCAGGTTCAGAAACCAGCTTTACTGAAATTCTGGCCTCCCGGTTGGCATTTTTCAGATCATAGATTAACTGCGCCAGATCCTCAATGGAGTAAATATCATGGTGAGGCGGTGGAGAAATCAGACTCACGCCGGGAGTGGAATATCTGGTTTTTGCCACCCAGGGATATACCTTTTTGCCCGGCAGATGACCGCCTTCACCAGGCTTGGCTCCCTGGGCCATTTTGATCTGGATCTCGTCGGCACTAACCAGATAGCGGCTGGTAACGCCGAACCGACCGGATGCCACCTGCTTGATGGCAGAGCATACATTGCGGCTGGTTCCCTTGGACATCAAACGATCCAGAGATTCGCCACCTTCACCGGTATTGGATTTGCCATGAAGGGCATTCATGGCAAGGGCCATGGTTTCATGCGCCTCTTTGGAAATAGAACCGTAGCTCATGGCTCCGGTCTTAAACCGTTTTACAATAGAAGCCACGCTTTCTACCTGATCTATGGGGATTCCGCCATCCTCCGGGAAATTAAAATCCATGAGTCCACGAAGATTCATGGCAAATTCCTCTTTGTGGAGAAGTTCGGAATACTGCTTAAACAAACCATAATCCCCGGTTTTGGTGGCCTGCTGGAGGAGATGGATGGTCATAGGATTATACAGATGCTCCTCCCCTCCGGAACGGGATTTATGATAACCCGGGCTGGTAAGATTTCTGTCAGTAGACAGTCCCAGAGGATCAAAGGCTGCATCATGTCTGGCATTGACATCCTCCTCAATATCCGCCATGGTGATACCCTCTACCTGAGATACCGTATTGCCAAAATAAGAGTGGATCACCTGAGAACTGATGCCGATGGCTTCAAACAGCATGGCTCCCTGGTAGGACTGGATGGTGGATACGCCCATCTTGGAAGCAATCTTTACGATGCCGGAAAGGACAGCGTTGTCATAGTCTTCCACTGCTGCATAATAATCCTTATCCAGCAAACCGTCATCGATCATCTGGTGGATAGAATCCTGAGCCAGATACGGGTTAACGGCAGAGGCACCATAGCCTAACAGAGTAGCAAAATGATGAACCTCTCTAGGCTCGCCGCTTTCCAGAATCAGCGCCACATTGGTCCGGCGCTTGGTACGAACCAGGTACTGGGCCACTGCAGAAACCGCCAACAGAGAAGGAATGGCCACATGATACTCGTCTACTCCCCGGTCTGAGAGAATCATAATATTGGTTCCCTCCTTGTAGGCACGGTCGATCTCGATAAATACCCGGTCAATGGCCTTCTCCAGGGATGTATTCTTATAGTAAGTAATGGGAATGGTCTGTACCTTAAACCCTTCCTTTTTCATGGCCTTGATCTTCAGCAGATCGGTACTGGTAAGGATGGGGTTATTTACCTTTAAAATATGGCAATTCTCCGGCTTATCCTCCAGAAGGTTGCCGTCTTTGCCGATATATACAGAGGTAGCCGTAACCACTTCCTCCCGGATGGCATCCAAGGGCGGGTTGGTTACCTGGGCAAACTGCTGTTTGAAATAGTTAAACAAGGGCTGATGATTGTTGGACAATACTGCCAGAGGCATATCAATGCCCATAGCAGAAACAGCCTCGGCTCCATCTCTGGCCATAGGAAGCATCATGGTCTTATACTCTTCAAAGTTGTAGCCAAAGGCTTTCATGAGACAGTTGCGGGTCTCCTTGTCATACTCTGCCACCTTCTGATTGGGAATCTTCAGAGAACGCAGCTCTACCAGATTGCTGTCCAGCCATTCTCCATAGGGCTGACGATTCATATAGCGAGCCTTTAACTCCTGGTCATCTACCAGCTCTCCCTTTACCGTATCTACCAAAAGCATACGGCCGGGGCGAAGTCTCTCTTTCAATACCACCTTGGTCTGATCGATCTCAATGGCTCCTACCTCAGAGGACAAAATCAGGAAGCCGTCATCTGTGACGCAATACCTGGAAGGACGCAGACCATTGCGATCCAGAACAGCGCCCATCATATCGCCGTCTGTAAACAGGATAGATGCGGGACCGTCCCAGGGCTCCATCATGGTGGCGTAATACTGGTAAAAATCTTTTTTCTCCTGGGGCATATATTTGTCGTTGGCCCAGGGTTCCGGAATCATAATCATAACAGCCAAAGGCAGCTCCATGCCGCTCATCACCAGAAATTCCAGGGTGTTATCCAGCATGGCAGAGTCAGAGCCGTTCTCGTTGACGATAGGAACGATCTTGCTCATTTCCTCCTTCATGACCTCACTGACCATGTTTTCCTCTCTGGCATGCATCCGGTCTACATTGCCGCGAATGGTATTGATCTCACCATTGTGGACAATGAAACGATAGGGATGGGCTCTCTGCCAGCTGGGGAAGGTGTTGGTACTGAATCGGGAGTGAACAACGGCAATGGCAGCCTCATAGTCCTTATCCTGAAGATCCAGATAAAATTTCCGCAGCTCCTTTACCATAAACATACCCTTGTATACAATGGTTCTGCTGGATAAAGAGACAACATAGGAATCATCATTGCTCTGTTCAAAAATCTTGCGAACCACATAAAGCTTCCGGTCAAAATCCAGGCCCTTTGCTACCTTTTTGGGTCTTGCAATAAATGCCTGCATAATGGAAGGTTTGCAGTCTGCCGCCCGCTTTCCTAACACGCTGGAATCAGAGGGTACATCCCTCCATCCTAAGAAGGTCAGTCCCTCTCTCTGGGCAATGATCTCAAACATCTTTTTGGCCTGGTTGCGGCGCAGCTCATCCTGGGGCAGGAAAAACATGCCCACTCCGTAATCTCTGGCCTCTCCCAGATGAATCCCCAAAGGCTCTGTCACCTTCTGAAAAAATTTGTGAGAAATCTGCAGCAAAATGCCAACGCCATCTCCTGTGCGACCTTCGGCATCCTTGCCTGCCCGATGCTCCAGATTTTCTACGATTTTCAAAGCATCGTCTACTACTTTGTGGGACTGTATCCCGCGAATGTTGACCACTGCACCGATACCGCAGTTATCATGCTCATAGGCCGGGGAATAAATTCCCGGTGTCTGTTCCTGTCTGGCTGCTTGAAACTGTTCCATAGTCCTGTGTCCTTTCTGCTGGATTGTGATGATGCAGGATTCGCCTTTCGCTACCTGGGGCACTCCCTTGGTTCTATGATCCGGCATCCGGTAAGAAAAAAAGGACCGTACCCTATGTGATACAGTCCTCCTCGACTCTTACATCTTTTTTTGCTCACAGGAAGCTCCTGTGACATGCCCCTACTATAGTACATTTTATGTCATATGTAAAGTAGAACATTTTCATAAATTGTCAGATTATTTATAAATT
>CAYMSZ010000188.1:0-3323 GCA_964393285.1 uncultured Lachnospiraceae bacterium
TCCTCTACCACACGGATAAAGAGCTCTTCCAGCTGCTTGTCATCTACCCGATCCGGTGCTTCGCACATCAGGTCGGAGGCATCCTTTACCTTAGGGAAGGCGATGACATCACGAATGCTATCTGCGCCAACCATAAGCATTACCACACGATCCAGACCGTAGGCCAGTCCTGCATGAGGCGGTACGCCATACTTGAATGCTTCTAACAGGAAGCCAAAGCGCTCGTTGGCAGCTTCCGGCGTGAAGCCCAGCTTCTCAAACATTTTTTCCTGCACATCTGCCTGATGGATACGGACACTGCCTCCGCCTAACTCTGTACCGTTTAATACGATATCGTAGGCTTTGGAACGCACAGCTCCGGGATCGCTGTCGATAAGGTGCCAGTCTTCCTCCATAGGAGCAGTGAAGGGATGGTGAGTGGCCACATATCTCTGCTCTTCCTCAGAATACTCAAAGAGAGGGAATTCTGTTACCCACAGGAATTTGTAATCGTCTTTTCTCAGAAGTCCCAGCTGTCTGGCAATCTCAATACGCAGGGCACCCAGAGTATCCCATACGACCTTATTCTTATCTGCCGCAAAGAACAGCAGATCTCCCGGCTTTGCTTCCAGAGCAGTTGCCAGGGCATCCAGCTCCTCCGGCTTCATAAACTTGATAAAGGAGCCCTTGTAGGAGCCATCCTCCTGAATTGACAGATAAGGCAGACCCTTTGCACCATAAGTTTTCGCAAACTCTACCAGGGCATCAATCTTCTTTCTCGGCATACCGGCCTGTCCGTTGGCATTGATAGCCCGAACACTGCCGCCATTTTCCAGAGCATTCCGGAATACAGGGAACTCACTTTCTTTTACTACCTGGGACACATCGTGAAGCTCCATGCCAAAACGCATATCCGGCTTATCGGAGCCAAAACGATCCATGGCCTCCTGCCAGGTCATACGCAGGATCGGCAGCTGAACCTCTACATTGCAGATCTCCTTGAACAATTTCTTCAACAGTTTTTCGTTGACCTGCAGCACATCCTCTACATCTACAAAGGACAGTTCCATATCGATCTGGGTAAACTCGGGCTGACGATCTGCACGGAGATCCTCATCACGATAGCAACGAGCCAGCTGGAAGTAACGATCATAGCCGGAGCACATTAACAGCTGCTTGAAAAGCTGAGGGCTCTGAGGCAGAGCATAGAAGCTGCCGGGATGGACACGGCTGGGTACCAGGTAGTCTCTGGCGCCTTCCGGTGTGGATTTAATCAGGGTAGGAGTCTCAATCTCTAAGAAGCCTTCTTCTGTCAGGAACTGACGCACGCAGGCTGCCACCTTGCTTCTTATCATAATGTTGCGCTGGATGTCCGGACGACGAAGATCCAGGTACCGATATTTCAAACGAAGCTCCTCACGAGTCTTGGAATTGGCCTCAATGGGGAAAGGCGGGGTCTCAGACTCAGATAAAATCCGCAGAGACTTTGCACGAATCTCGATGTCTCCTGTCTGAAGATTCTCATTAACAGCGCCCTGTCGCAGCGCTACCACTCCCTCTACGGCAATGACAAACTCACTACGCAGAGTAGCTGCTTTCTCCAATACCTGAGTACCGCAATCCACTTCCTCAAAAATAATCTGTAAAATACCACTTCTATCACGAAGATCGGTAAAGATGATACCACCCTTATTCCGACTCTTCTGCACCCAACCCATCACGGTCACCATCTGACCTTCATTGGCTCGGGTAACCTCTGTACATCTGTGACTTCTGTGAAGTCCCTTCATTGATTCCGCCATTTCTTTGTCCTCTTTTCTGTTATTGCCTGCATAAGTGAGGCATAATAATCCATTACAATCAGTCGATCTTTCCTTTAAAGAATTCTACAAACTCCTGGTAGCCTTCCTTGGACAGCTGCTCTTTCTGGAATTTTTTATTCTTATTCATCTGGGCCACAAGAACCGTATTTCCCTGTTCTCTTTCTGCCTTTGCCCGGGTCAATACGGCAATCAGCTCTTCATTGGAAACACCCTTTTCCACCAGATAAACCTTCTTCGCAGCAGCGCCGGGAATCTGGAAGCCCTGATCCATCAGGATGGTAATGATCCGTTCGAAGCCGATGGAAAAACCGCAGGCCGGCGTGCTCTGACCGGTAAATCTGCCGATCATCTCATCATATCTTCCTCCGCCTGCCACAGAGCCGGACAGCTCCGGCATCTTAATTTCAAAAATAGATCCGGTATAGTAGGACATACCGCGAACCAGGGTAGGGTCAAATACCAGATCAAAGGCTACCGAAGCCGTAGCTTTGACACTGTTCATAATGGTGGCCATATTCTCTGCCACACCATCCGGCAAAATACCGGCTAATTTGTCCCCCATGAGAGCGATGCCATCTTCTGCTCCCTCTAACTCTGTAAACAGAGACAGGTACTGATCCACCTGATCTGCACCGTATCCGGCTTCTTTCAATTCTGCTGATACGCCATCTACGCCGATCTTATCCATCTTATCCAAAATAATAAAGATTTCGTCATACTGCTCCTCCGGGAAGCCGCAGTATGCAGCCATCGCCTTGAGCATACGCCGGTCATTGAAGCAGACCTTAAAATCGTGGAAGCCCAGCTTACCAAGCAAGGTGGTGGTAGCCTGCATCAATTCAATCTCTGCCAGGCAGGTCGGATCTCCTAAAATATCAATATCGCACTGAACGAACTGACGGAATCTGCCTTTTTGAGGGCGATCTGCTCTCCATACCGGTCCCATCTGCAACGCCTTAAAGGGACTGGTCAGCTCAGCAGAATGATTGGAATAATACCGGGACAGGGGTACCGTCAGGTCATAACGCATCCCGAAGTCCACCACTTCCTCTTCTGTAGTCGCCTCCGCAATTTTTAATTTCTCTCCTCGCTTCATTACCTTGAAGATCAGTTTTTCATTTTCTCCGCCCTGCTTGCTGGTGAGATTTCCTATGTTCTCCATGCAGGGGGTCTCAATATGGGAAAAGCCAAAGCCCGTATATGTCTCTGTAATCAGATTCAATACATAATCCCTCAGCTGCATCTCTGCAGGAAGGATATCTTTCATACCGGTAACCGGCTTTTTGGTAAGTGCCATAGATTCTCCTTTTCTTCCCTGTTCTCGATACGTTACATGCGTATCTGATGGTACATTTATTTCGTGCAACGCACTCTTAATCCTATGTATCATACATGACTTGTCCGGAAAAATCAAGATGAGCCGTCTTCTCCTTCCGGTGATTTCAAAAATATTTTCTTTTTTTTCGTCGGACTCTCCCTTTCTTCCGCAAACTATGGTATCATAACTTTTATCAAAATGCA
>CAYMSZ010000189.1:0-3311 GCA_964393285.1 uncultured Lachnospiraceae bacterium
GAGCCATGCTATGAACAAATTTTCAGAATCGATGATGAGATTGAAATTCTGCAAAATAAAGCTTATCATGTGTAACGAGAACACATGGTTCTGAACAGTTACAAGGAGTCTCATGGTATGATATCATGGGCAAGAAAACTACACCCAGGAAACCTGGGAATTTTCGGGTAAAAAATTCGGGAGGAACGAACAATGATTCGATGGGGAATTATCGGCGCAGGCAATATTGCCAATCGCTTTGCAAAGAGTCTGAAACAGGAGGAAAACAGTATTCTCTATGCTGTGAGCTGTCGGACAAAAGAAAAGGCAGAAGCCTTTGCCACAAAATACGAGGCAGAGAAGGCATATGAGGGCTATGAGGCCCTGTTGGAAGACCCGGCGGTAGATGCTGTGTACGTTGCATTGCCTCATAACTTGCATAAAGAGTGGGTAATTCGTGCCCTGACCAGACATAAAGCTGTATTGTGTGAGAAACCGGCAGTGATGAATCCGGATGAAATGAAGGAGATTATCTCGTGTGCCAGAGAACATCACAGCTTATTTATGGAGGCCATGAAAGCCAGGTTTACTCCCTTAGGGCAGGAACTGCCTGAAATCATCCAACAGGCTCACCTGGGTGAAATCCGACAAGTGACGGCTTCCTACTGCAATCAGATGCCCTACGAACTGATGAAGGGGAAGACTTATCATTTCTCACAAGAGGCCGGGGGAGCGCTGCTGGACGGCGGAATTTATTGTGCCAGCTATCTGGAATATTTCCTGAAGGGACAGCCTCAGCGAAAACGCTGCATTGCCAATATCCGGGAAACTGATTTCTATACCAATGCGACGCTGCAGTTCCAGAACGGAATCGGTGTGCTGGAGTGTGCATTTGATCGGGAAAAAGAGAAAAAAGCAGAACTGATTTTTGAAAATGGAACCATAGTAATTTATGATCTTCATCGTCCGGTAAAACTGGATTGGATTGACAAACAGGGAAAAGTAGTTACCATAGAGAGACCCTACGAACATGATGATTTTTATGGACAGATTCATCATTTCGTGAAGCTGTTGCAGGAAGGAAAAGAAGAGAGTGATGTAATGCCTATGGAGGCTTCCTTGCGCTGTGCAGAAATTTTAGAGGAAATCCGAAAGGGATATACCTGGCAGGAGGAAACCCTGGCTTTGATAAAGCAGCAGGAAGAAATTCTCCGGTTTGACGCCTTTGACCAGAAAGATGCAGAAAAAATAGGAAAGCTTCTCATCCGTATGGCACAGGAGGAATACCGGAATCCCATCGCCGTACTGATCCATGATGAAAAGCATGACAGCATCCTGTTCCAGGAGATTATGGAGGGAAAAAGCGAAAGAAACATTGAATTTGCCAACAAAAAAAGAAAAGCGGTACTGTCCAGCGGACATTGCAGTATCTATCCCAATATTGCCAACAGACTGACAGGAGCGTACCAGGACATAATAGACGGGATTCCGGAGCAGCTGCCTGTAGGAGGCAGCTTCCCGGTCAAAGTGAAGGGAGAGATCGTGGCTACGATATCCCTCAGCGGAATTCATGAAGGCCTGGATCATGAGCTGCTGGTCAGAGGCCTGGCAGCTTATCTGGGAAAGGAGTTACCGGCATTCCCCTATTATCTGGTATAATGACCTGACAGTATTTGCCAGGAAACCTCGACAAATATGGATTTTGTCAAAAACAGCAATCCTTGTCAGATGACTTTGGCACATAGGGAATGTGCCGGAATCAGGACATCTTAGCCTTGAAATCAATTTTTCGAAACAGCCATTCTGCCAGGATGACGATGACCAGATTGCTGACTACCATAGCCAGCCAGATTCCGGTACGCCCCAGGTTGGTAAAGTGTTTGCAAATCAGAATAAAAGGCAGACGGACTGCCCACAGACGGGCGGTTTCAATGATAAGGGAATATCGTGTATTGCCGGAACCGTTAAACACACCCAGGTAATTCTGAAACAGGGACATAAGAGGCTGAGTCACCAGAACCCAGAACATATACTCCATAGCTACGGACAGAGTCTCCTCGCTGTTGGTCAGCAGTCGCAGGATATTTTCCCGGAAAGGCCAGATGATCAGGCATCCCACCACAGCCAGGAGAACGGCTACATTTCGGCTGATCTGATAAGCGCGTCTGGCCCGGGAAGTATTGCCGGCCCCTATGTTCTGACCGATAAAAGCAGCCAGAATAGATGCCAGGGCACTGATGGGAATCAGCAGCAGATTAGATACCTTATTTCCCAGGGAAAAAGCAGCAGCAACCGCATCGCCGTAGCTTAACACCATGGCCTGCAGAATCAGAAAACCAAAGGAAGAGAAAGCAGAGCTGGCAGCAGAAGGAATGGCCAGAGTGACCAGGCGGTACATTTCATCCCGGTCAATCTGAAAGTCCCTTCGCTCCAGGCGCATAGGCTCAGAATGACGAAAAAGCAGGTAGAGACTGGGAGGACAAATGGCAGCCTGGCTGATCATAGTAGCCAGAGAAGCACCAAAAATACCCCAGTTTAACCCTTTGACGAACCAGGCTGTCAGCACGATATTGATGGCGATGGCAACAACAGAAAGAATGACAGGAGTCGTCGTATCTCCCTGTGCCTGTCTGGAAGCCTGAAAGGAGCTGAAGAGAAAGAGAAATACCATCTCAAAGGAACGAACCCGCAGATATGTCAGGGCAGCATCGTAGACCGCTCCGGAAGCACCCATAAGCTGCAGTACCCCAGGTGAAATCAGATATAACAGGACATTAAACAATAATCCAAGAAAAACACTGAGGGTCAGGAGCAACGCAGAATACCGGCGGGCAGCCGTTTTGTTGCCCGCTCCTACATGCTGGCTGATGATGGCCACACCGGCTACAGATAATCCGGTACTCAAAGCCAGAAAAATGCTCAGCAAAGGCCAGGTGGTGGATACACCTGCCTGGGCGGCAACAGAATTTTCAATTTGTCCGATAAAGTAGGTGTCTACCAGATCATGGAGAGATTTTAACATATTGGCAGCCATAACAGGCCAGGCCAGAATCAAAAATGCCCGGTACATGTGAGGCTCCGTCAGGAGAAGATAGGATTTGTCTTTTTTCATATCTCGTTCGTTTCATCCTTTGTCAATATTTAGTAAAAACACAATGGGTTATTATACACACAATGGAATACAGAATCAAGCCGTCTGTATCAAAAAACGGTATCAAAAACGGTGCCTCTTGAAGCAGTGAAAATGAACTGATATAATGAAGCAAAGAGCCCATGGCATTTGTCGGGCAACTCATATAATGATATTGGGGTCAAAAGGTATTTTGCCCCAA
>CAYMSZ010000190.1:0-3283 GCA_964393285.1 uncultured Lachnospiraceae bacterium
CACCTAACCATCTCTCGTTTACATAGTACATACCGCAACGCTCTGCCTCTGTCTTAACAGCATCCTGAGCCTGCTTCTTGGTACCTACGAACAGAATGGTGCCGCCATCGGCAGCGATCTCAGCTACAGCCTTGTAAGCATCGTCTACCATACCTACAGACTTCTGCAGATCGATGATGTGGATACCGTTTCTCTCGGTGTAGATGTAAGGAGCCATCTTAGGGTTCCATCTTCTTGTCTGGTGTCCAAAATGCACACCTGCCTCCAACAACTGCTTCATAGAAATTACGCTCATTTTTTTACCTCCATTTGGTTCTTTTTCTTCCGTATGAGTCGTTCCTCCAAGGGACTGTTCCGGCTTCCCGTATCCGGGGTTCACAGACTCAGCACCGACCTCTTCCTAAGCTCATACGTGTTTTTTGGCGCGTTTTCAGCATTTCCCAGTATAGCAAGAGAATCTGCCCATGTCAAGGACAGATTCTCAACTATTTGCAGCTTTTCGCCGGATTTTATTGTTTTTGTTTCCGGGTGGTTCCCGGATTTTCCTGCAGGATTCCTGTTTTTTACATTGCCTTCAAATCAATCTTCCCCAACTCGTCCAGAAGCATATCGTTGACAATCTTAATATAGGTTCCTTTCATACCGGAAGACCTGGACTCTATGACGCCGGCACTTTCGAATTTTCTCAGGGCATTTACAATGACGGATCTGGTGATTCCCACCCGGTCTGCTACCTTGCTGGCTACCAGGATTCCCTCATTGCCGCTTAATTCTGCAAAAATATACTGGGCCGCTTCCAGTTCTGAATACGACAAGGTGCTGATGGCAGACTTGACAATCTCTGCCTTGCGGTTTTCCTCTGCCTGCTCCTCACTGACGCTTCGAAGCATCTCCAGCCCCACCACAGTGGTTCCGTATTCGCAGAGAATAATGTCGTCAATATCATATTCCTGTTCCCATTTGTACACAAAGACTGTCCCCAGTCTCTCCCCGCTGATGTCAATGGGAGAAATCATGGCGCGATAATGATTTACCCCCTCTTTTTCGAATCCCATATTCTCCAGATTAATATTCTCCTTTGTGGAGAGAATTCCCAGAATACGTTCATTCAAAACCGGATCTACCAGCCCTCCGATTTCGTCCACAAGGTACTCTTCAATGGATGGGATATGATCCGCATACGCCAATCCCAGAACCTTCCCTTTTTTGCTGATCACCATAACATTGGATTCCATAATATTTGCCAACACCTGGCAGATATCATTGAAGCTGACCTTGTCAGAGCTGTTATTGTGAAGCAGCTTATTGATTTTCCTTGTTTTGTCCAGTAACTGTACCCCCATAGCCTTTCTCCCCTATCTGAAGACATCCAAGCGCAAAATTGCGTGATAAAATTTCCAAAATACTTCTCAATTCTATCACGCAACTTATGTGTATTCAAGGTTTTTTCAGTTATTTTGTATCAATTTTGTATCATTTACTTCTATTTCCTGTCAGGATGATCCATGGTTGTTCCGCAATTTGCGTCTGCACAGACCAGTTTATTTCCCTTCTCTACCATATATCCGCCACATACCGGGCATTTCTGAGCCGAAGGCTTCTGCCAGGACATGAAATCACAGTCCTCCCCATTTCCGATACAGCCATAGTATCGTCTGCCTTTCTTGGTTCGACGCAGGATTACATCCTTGCCGCACTTAGGGCAGGGCACGCCAATCTTCTCCAGCAAAGGCTTGGTATTGCGGCATTCCGGGAATCCGGGACAGGCCAGGAACTTGCCGTGAGGGCCGTATTTTATCACCATCATGCGTCCGCAGATGTCACAGGGAACATCGGATACCTCATCCTCGATTTTCACCTCTTCCAGCTCTTTCTCCGCCTTTTCAACGGCCTCATCCAGATCCGGATAGAAATTACGAACGATGGCTTTCCAATCTACCTCTCCCTCTGCCACTCCATCCAGGAGAGATTCCATATTCGCGGTAAAGGCCACATTCACAATGGTAGGGAAGGCCTCTTCCATAATATTGTTTACCACTTCTCCCAGTTCTGTAACATAGAGATTTTTCTGATCCTTGATGAGATATCTGCGACCCAGCAAGGTAGTAATGGTAGGAGCGTAGGTACTGGGACGTCCGATTCCCTCCTCTTCCAATTCATGTACCAGAGAAGCTTCTGTGTAGTGAGGCTGTGACTGGGTAAAATGCTGAAGAGGCTCCAGTTCAGGAGACGGCAGTATGGCTCCTGTCTGAAGAGCTGCCACAGCTGCCTGATTGTCTTTCTTATCGCTGTCACTGTCATACACAGACTGATATCCGTCAAAAATTCTGCGGGAGGCGGAGGTCTGGAATACATAAGCTCCGGCTGAAATCTTCACAGTATTGGTCTCAAATACAGCCGGTGTCATACGGCTTGCCACAAATCTCTGCCAGATCAGCTGATACAGACGGAACTGATCTCTGGCAAGAGACTCCTTTACCGCAGCAGGAGTCAATGACAGATCCGTAGGACGAATGGCCTCATGGGCATCCTGTACGTTATTGCTGTTTTTCTTTCCTGCAGGCTGCTCATGGGATACATAGGCTTCCCCGTAATGGGTCCCAATATAGGCTGCCGACGCTGTCAGCGCTTCCTCCGATACACGAACCGAATCGGTTCTCAGGTAGGTAATCAGACCGATGCTGCCCTTTCCTTTGATCTCCACACCTTCATAAAGCTGCTGTGCAATACGCATGGTCTTCTGGGTTGCAAAATTCAAAGCATTGGCAGCTTCCTGCTGCATGGTACTGGTCGTAAAAGGCAAAGGAGCTTTTTTCGTGCGCTCCCCCTTTTTTATTTCAGTGACCTGATACTCTGCCTGCTTCAGTTCTTCGATAATCTGATCCAGCTGCTCCTTGCGGGAGATGTCCATCTTCTTATCTTTGCCGTAAAAACGGGCATTCAAAGGAGTCCGGTATCCGGGTAACTGAAAATTCGCGTCCAGCGTCCAGTATTCCTCCGGAATAAATGCAGCGATCTCTGCCTCTCTGTCACATACCAGCTTCAAGGTTGCAGACTGTACACGACTGGCGCTTAATCCGCGCTTTACCTTCTTCCACAGCACAGGGCTGATCCGATATCCTACCATGCGGTCCAGAACTCGTCTCGCCTGCTGGGCATCCACCAGATTCAAATCCAGATCACGAGGCTGCTTCAATGCGTTTTTCACAGCATTTTTTGTAATCTCATTAAAGCTGACCCGATATACTTTTTTGTTCTTTTCCTGATCCAGCTTCAACGCATA
>CAYMSZ010000191.1:0-3276 GCA_964393285.1 uncultured Lachnospiraceae bacterium
CGATTGTCTCTGTTGTAAGGACGGTCTCCCTGAGAACGGTTATCTCTGTTGTAGGGACGGTCTCCCTGAGAACGGTTATCTCTGTTATAGGGACGGTCTCCCTGAGAGCGATTGTCTCTGTTGGCCGGACGGTCTCCCTGGGGACGATTGTCTCTGTTTGCCGGGCGATCTCCCTGAGAGCGATTGTCTCTGTTATAAGGACGATCTTCTCTTCCTGCCGTGGGTCTGGCTGCGTTGGCTGCATTTTCTGCAGGCTGAGCTGCCGGCTTCTGGGCAGGCTTTTCTGTCTGCTTTGCAGGGGTTTCCTTGGGTGCCACTTTCTCTGTCACAGTCTCAGGGGCAGCCTTTTCTACCTTTTCCACAGGCTTTTCTGCCTGTCTGGCAGGTGCTTCCTGCTCCGGCTGTGCTGCAGGCTTTTGTCCTGCCGGCTTCTGTGCACCGGAATGAGGGTGTCCGCTCTGGGTACTGTTCTGAGGGCGGAAAACTGCTGTCAGCTTTTTCTTCGGCGGCGGAGGTACCAGTTCTTTCTTTAGTTGTGTTACTTCTTTATCTGTCAATACATTCATGGCACTGTTGGCGGAAATTCCCAGATTCTTGCAGGCATCAATAACCTCTTTACTGGTTTTTCCCACTTCCTTTGCCAATTCATGAACTCTTACTTTGTTATCTGCCATACTTACTCATTCCCTCCGATTCCCTCACTGCACAGCTGTTTCCGGATCATGTTGGCAAAACCGGCATCTGTCACCGCCATGGAAGCACGAAACTCCTTTCCCATGGCATGACCCAAGTCACCCTTTTCACCATAGACCACACAAGACACCTTGTAGTAAGTACACATATTCTGAAATTTTTTCTTTGTATTATCCGACGCATCCTCTGCCACGATTACCAGAAATGCCTTTCCGCACTTCACAGCTTTCTCTGTAGAAAACTCGCCGCTTTCTGTCTTCCCTGCCTTGGTCGCCAGACCAATGGCAGAATATATTCTATTCGGCACCAAGCTCCGATAACTCCTTTCTCAGGCTGTCATACACCTGGGGAGGAATCGCCATCTGGAAAGACCGCTCCAGTCCTTTGCTGCGGATCGCCTTTTCCATACATGCTGCATTAGGGCATACATAGGCTCCGCGACCGTTTTTCTTGCCGGTAGCATCCAGGAAAAATTCTTCTTCCGGCGTCTTTACCACACGAATCAATTCCTTTTTATGTTTCATCTCCCCGCAACCGATACATTTGCGCAGGGGTTCCTTTCGTTTCACGCTCACTCTATCACCGCTTTCACTTAGTTCTCGTAAGCACCTTCTGTCTCTTCGCCGCCTTCGTACATCTCGCCGTAGTCATCATATTCCCCTTCGTAAGCGGAATCGTAGCCGATTTCCTCCAGCAGACCGGACTCTCTTGCCTGGGTCTCACTCTTAATATCGATCTTGTAGCCGGTGAGTCTGGCTGCCAGACGGGCATTCTGACCTTCCTTACCGATAGCCAGAGACAACTGATAATCCGGTACAATTACCACAGCAGACTTCTCATCCTCGTCTGCCACAACACAGATGACCTTAGCAGGGCTTAACGCATTCTCAATGAGAATGGCTGCATTATCACTCCAGTTGATGATATCGATCTTCTCCCCGCGCAGCTCCTCCACAATGGCATTGACACGGGCACCGTTGACACCTACACAAGCGCCTACCGGATCTACATTAGGATCATTGGAAGCAACTGCCATCTTGGTACGGGAGCCTGCTTCACGGGCAATGCTCTTAATCTCTACGGTACCATCCTTTACCTCGGCAACCTCCTCCTCAAACAGACGCTTTACTAACTCCGGATGGGTACGGGACAGCAGGATGCGGGGACCCTTTGTGGTATCCTTTACTTCCAGGATGTACACCTTGATTCTCTCATTGGGCAGGAAGGATTCTCCCTTAATCTGCTCATTTTCACTGAGTGTAGCATCGCACTTACCCAGATTGACGCTGAGATTTTTGCCAAAATATCTCTGAACCACACCGGTCACTACCTCACGCTCTCTGCCGGTAAACTGGTTAAACAATACCTTTCTCTCTTCCTCACGGATCTTCTGCAGAATCACATTCTTTGCATTCTGCGTCGCAATACGGCCAAATTCCTTAGACTTGATCTCACGACGGATCACATCTCCTACCTGATAGCTGGCCTTGATATTGCGAGCGGCATCCAGGCTGATCTCTGTGGAAGGATCGGTAACCTCATCCACCACAGTCATCTCTGCATACACTTCAAGATCTCCGGACTCACGATCTATGTGGGCTCTGATATTATCGGTCTTGCCAAAATGAGTCTTGCATGCAGTCAGAAGAGAGTTCTCAATGGCCTCCAGCAAAACTTCCTTGCTGATATCCTTCTCTTTTTCCAGCACATCTAACGCTTCGATCAGTTCCTTATTCATGATTCTTCATCCTCCTATTAACAGAATCCCTCCCCATGGCCTGGGCTTTGGGTCTGCTGTCTTCTTTTCTCATACCTTTGTAAGTTTCGTAACCTTTGTTTCCTGCTTTACCAGATGACAGCCTGGCGAATCAGGGCAATGGCGGATTTCTGGAATACCCGCTGGGTGCCGTCTTCTTCCTCTATGGTAACCGTCCCGGCATCATATGCCTTCAATATGCCGCAGAACTCCTTCTGTTTGTCTATGGCCTGGAAGGTACGAATCTCTACCAGCTCACCCATATTGCGAATATAGTCCTTCTCCTTCTTCAAGGGTCTGCCTAATCCCGGAGAACTGACTTCCAATACATAGCTTTCCTCGATGAAATCTTTCTCATCCAGCTTATCGCTTAATTCCCTGCTGGCAATCTCACAGTCATCTACGGTAATTCCATCCGGCTTATCCAGATAAACCCGCAGAAAACGATTGCCTCCTTCTTTTACAAATTCCACATCTACAATCTCATATCCATGAGCCTTTGCGATGGGAAGAAGCAGTTCCTCTGTGCGCTGTTCATACTCTTCATGTTTCATGAACTCGAAATTCCTCCTATCGGTCTCCAGGTAGACCGGGGCGAAGCATTCTGCCCCAAATCTTAACATGTAGAAAGAGTGGATCGATTGATCCACTCTTTCTAGTAATCACTTATTCTCTGAAGCACATCCTAGCATACTTTCTCAGGAAATGCAAGGGTTTTCAGCCAAAATATCAAAAAAGACTCCGGAACATGTCCCAAAAGTCTTCTTGAAAACAGCCAGTACGGGAATCGAACCCATGTTTTCGCCGTGAGAGGGCGACGTCTTAAC
>CAYMSZ010000192.1:0-3274 GCA_964393285.1 uncultured Lachnospiraceae bacterium
GTTGTTGCCGTTATTCCGTTATTTGCAAACCGGCCAGTTCTGCCAACTTGCATACAGTGTCGCGAGAAACCTTCTTGCCTTCATATTCAATCAGGTTCTCCTTTGTACCGGTAAAAATATCGGCGTCCTGGCACTTTTTCAGAATGATGGAGTCTTCTTCTACATAAATCTCCAGAGGATCCTTTTCTTCAATCTGAAAACTGCGGCGTAATTCGATGGGGAGGGTGATTCTACCCAACTCATCTAGTCTCCTGATAACTCCCGTAGGTTTCATGGAATAGCCTCCTTCCCTCATTTATCATCCTGACCGTTTTAATATTAGCATATTTTAACAAATTGTGCAACAGAGAAATGAAAAAAATTGTAAAAGTTGCAACAAAATTGTAAAAAATTAGTAAAATCTAACAAAAGCCTTCAAACCCTTATAAACACTGGGTTTGCGCCAGGGAACCCATGGGATCCCAAGGCTGCAGCATGATAGGTTCACTCTCATATTCCGCGATCAATTCAGTGGGAAGGTACTTTTTATTGACTACGATCTGGTAATTATACTGGTCAAACCACTGGTCTGTCATGCAGTAGTAGCCATCATGGCCGGCATCCTTGCCCCAGCTGTTTTCTACGCGCCAGCGCAAAGATTTCCCATTCTCATCCAGATCTACGCCCTGGAATACCATGGCATGAGTCATAAGGCTCTCACCGTAATCCAGACGGGCAGCTTTGTCCATGGGGAAGTTCAGGGAGAAAAGATCCTCCAGATGGTACAGATCCAGATCCATAAGACCGGTTTCCCGATCAGAAGATTTTCCTACATCACAGCCAAACCATACCGGGTTACCGTCCTGGAGCTGAGCAATGGCAGCTTTCTTTAACTCCTCGGAGGGCAGGTTCAGATAGCGGACAATTTTGCCCTCTACGACATTACCCAGATAACGGACACTGTAGCTTCTGTGGTAGGGCTTATCCTTGGTAGGAGCGTTAATCAGGCTGATATAGTCATCCAGATTCCAGCCTACATACTTCTCAAAGAAGGCAAGAGGGGTGATCTGGGTTTCCCGGATCAGGTGCTTATCCTTGTCATAGGTTTCAAAATCAAAGGTCTTGGGAGGCTCTCCCAGGCAGATGCACAACAGACGATAGACATCCAGCATCATGGCATCCTTCTGCTTACGAAGCTCTTCCATAGAAGTGCCTTCCCGATAAGCAGTGCGCAGAGTGCAGGCATCGCCTCGCAGCAGTCTGGTCAGTAGCGTGCACATTTCACGGGTGGCAGAAGAAGATACGGTCTCCGGCATGGCTTCTTTGGGGACAACTCCGTACTTTCGTACCAGATTGGCAAACATGTCCCACTGACCGCCATCTCCGATGGGAGCCTGGAGCAGATAATTGACCAGACGGCCTTCGGTAGGCTCATTTAAGGTCTTCAGAATGTTCTCCAGGAAATAGTTGGACTTTTCCAACTTGTCATAAAAGAGGGGATAGTTCTGAGAAAATTCGAAATCTGTCAGATTCCATTTGTGAATGGTTTCAAAACGCATGACATTCAGCGCGGCAAACATCCAGCATCGGCCACTCTGCTTCTGAGAAGTGATACTGCCCTGTTCCAGACTTACGGAGTAAGTGTGACGGGACTGGCGGGCTGTCAAACCGTTGATGGCGGATTTCATAACGCCATTGGCCATGACGGTATTCATGGCAACCTTGTTGACAGGATTTGCCTTAAAGGCAGACTCTGCTTGTTGGAAAAAACTCTGATTCATCTCCATGTTCAGATAAGTCCTTTCGTATGTATTTTTTTTAAACCCAATAGATGTATTATAGCGAAGATACATGAAAAATCCATGGGTAGAATGGATAAAAATACAAGAATAATTCATAAAAATATGGGAAATGAAGAAAAAAGTCGATTCCTGACATGTTTTGTGGTATGATGAAGCCATCCAAGTCTGTTGGATAATCATATAGAAACCAGGAGGAATGATTGCATGAAATACGATTTTACCAGCCTGATGGACCGTCGCGGAATGGACGCTTTGGCGGTAGATGGCCTGGGACAGGGTGGTTTTGCGCCGGGAGCACCTAAGGAGGGCTTTGATGCCATCCCCATGTGGGTAGCTGATATGAATTTCCCTACTGTACCTACGGTACAGGAGGCCGTTATTGAGCGTGCCAAGCATCCTGCTTTTGGATATTACAAAACAAGGGATGAATATTATGATTCCATTATTCGTTGGCATGAGACCCGCAACGGAGTCACCGGTCTGACCAAGGAAGCCATCGGCTATGAGAACGGTGTGCTGGGAGGCGTGATTTCCGCCCTTAACTGTATCTGCTCCAGAGGAGATAAGGTGTTACTTCATTCTCCTACTTACATCGGATTTACAGGAGCATTGAGTAACAATGGCTACGAGATTGTCCACAGCCCCCTTGTAAAAGATGAAAACGGAGTATGGCGAATGGATTTTGAGGACATGGAAAAGAAGCTGTCCCAGGAAAAGATCCACGCTACCGTATTCTGCAGCCCTCACAATCCTTGTGGTCGTGTCTGGGAGAGATGGGAGCTGGAACGTGCTATGGAGCTGTTCCGGAAATATGATGTGTATGTGGTTTCCGATGAGATCTGGTCAGATATTCTGATCAATGGACATAAGCATATTCCCACTCAGAGCATCAGTGAGGATGCTCGTATGCGTACCGCAGCTATGTATGCACCCAGCAAGACCTTTAACCTGGCAGGTTTGATTGGCAGCTACCACATTATCTACAATCCCTGGTGGAGAGATCGGGTCGCAAAGGAATCCAGCCTGTGCCATTATAATGATATGAATGTGCTGTCCATGCACGCTTTGATCGGTGCTTACAAGCCGGAGGGCTATGAGTGGGTAGATGAGCTGAATGAGGTTCTTAGTGGCAATATCAATTATGCCTGCCAGTATATAGAGGAACATTTCCCGGGATTGGAAGTGAGCAAGGCAGAAGGCACCTACATGCTCTTTATTGATTGTACCAAATGGTGTGAGACTCATCACAAGACCCTGGATGAGGTGGAGAAGGCATGTTGGGATGTAGGAGTGATTATCCAGGATGGAAGAAAATTCCACGGTCCCTGCCACATCCGCATGAACCTGGCCTTGCCTCTTAGCCGGGTACAGGAGGCCATGGAGAGACTGCAGAAGTATGTGTTCTGCGAAGAGTAAGAGAAAAAATCAGAGGGGATGCCCCCATTATGAAACAGAAACGCCGAGACGAAAAAAGGTCTCGGCGTTTCTGTTTG